>NZ_CP090145.1:903159-1204212 GCF_023008245.1 Flavobacterium sediminilitoris | reverse complement strand
GCTTGGGATGGTTATCCTGTAGAAAGAGAAATTCTCTATAGCAACTTTGCTGGTAAAAAAATAGTTTGTTTAGCAGGAGACACTCATAATGCATGGTATAGTAACTTAACAGATAGCAACTCTAATGATAAAGGAAAAGAGTTTGCTACTTCATCTGTAACTTCTCCTGGATTGGAAGAATATTTAGGTATTAATGAAGCAAGCATTACTGGTTTTGAAAATGCTATGCAAATTCTAATCGATGACCTTAACTATCTAAATGCTTCAGATAGAGGCTACCTTTCCGTTTCCTTTACATCAAATACCGTTGAATCTAAATGGAATTTTGTAAATACTGTTTTTAACGAGAATTTCTCTGAAAATACTGAAAGGGTTGAATCTTACTCTATTTAATTTATCTTATACTAAAAAAGACTGTTTGAAATTTCAAACAGTCTTTTTTAGTATTTAAATGTGATTTTTAAAAATTATTTTTCTTCTACAAAATTCTTTAATCACACTACTTATATTATTTAAAACTAGCTTTCCTTTTCTCTAAAAAAGCAGTTGTTCCTTCTTTAAAATCTTCAGTTCCAAAACAAGCTCCAAAATTCTCAATTTCTACAGCATAACCATTTACACCATCTTTAAAATTAGCATTGATTGCTTGAATTGCTTTTGAAATAGCGGTACTTGAATTTCTAGCAATTTTAGACGCAATTCCTTTCGCTAAATCTAGTAATTCTCCTTGCGGTACAACATGATTTACAAGACCATAATTTTTAGCCATTTCAGCATCTATCATTCCAGCAGTCATAATCATTTCCATTGCTCTTCCTTTTCCAACTAATTGGCCTAAACGTTGTGTTCCGCCATAACCAGGAATTACTCCAAGTGTTACTTCTGGTAATCCCATTTTAACATTGTCTGATGCTACTCTAAAATGACAAGCCATAGCCAATTCCAAACCACCTCCTAATGCGAAACCATTTACAGCCGCTATAACAGGTGTACTTAAATTTTCCACAAAATCAAACAATAATTCTTGTCCTTTTGCTGCCAGCTTCTCACCTTCTTCTTCAGAAAAATGTGCAAATTCTGATATATCAGCTCCTGCTACAAAAGCCTTTTCTCCACTACCTGTTATGATAATTGCTTTTACAGATGAATCCGTGCTTAACGATTTAAAACCTTCATGTAATTCTTGAATGGTTACTTTATTTAATGCGTTTAACTTTTCTGGTCTATTAATTGTGATAATTGCAATATTTTCTTGTTTTTCAATTAAAATATTCTCCATTTTTATTTATTTTATTATGATTTAATTGGAAAAGAAACGATGAATTCTGTTCCTTTCCCCTCTTCACTTTCAAAAGTAATTGTTCCGTTATAATTCTCAATAATATTTTTAATAATAGCTAACCCTAATCCCATTCCGCTAGATTTTGTAGTAAATTTTGGCTCAAAGATTCTTGCTTTATTGCTGTCTGAAATTCCTTTACCATTATCTTTAACTTTAATTTTAACATTAGTATCTTCTTTATAAACACGAACTAGAATTGACTTTTCCTCTTGTTCTTCTGGAATAGATTGAATAGCATTTTTAACCAAATTAGTTATAACTCTAATTAATTGTGTTCTATCTAGATTAGCAATTATTTCTTTGTCTAAATAAGAATATTGAATATAGTTTTCGTTAAAAATATCTAATGCTAATTGTACAATCTTAACAACATTTAAGGTTTCGTTTTGTTGAGCAGGCATTGATGCAAAATTAGAAAAAGCACCTGCTACCGAACTCATTGTGTCAATTTGTTGAATCAAAGTTTTAGCAAAATCATCTAGCTTTTCTTTCGCTTTAGGGTCATTTATATCAAACCTTCTTTGATAACTTTGCACAGTAAGTCGCATAGGTGTCAATGGATTTTTAATTTCATGCGCCACTTGTTTCGCCATTTCTCGCCAAGCTTGTTCTCTTTCACTCTGAGCTAATTTCATAGCACTATCTTCAAGCTTATCAACCATACTATTATAAGAATGAATTAATAAATTTATTTCTTTACTTCCTTCTTCTAATTCTATCTTTTGATTTTGCTGATTAAAATTTGTCTCTTGAATTTTATCCGAAATTAATTTTAATGATTTGGTGATATAACTTGATAAAAAATAAGATAAAAAAATTGCGATTAGAAACATTAAAAAATAAATCTGACTAAATCGAATTAAAAAATTTCGAATTTCATTATCATAAAAAGTAGTATCTTCTTCGTAAGGAAGATTTAATATAGCAAGTGGCTTAAATTTATTATCTTTTATATAACTATATGAAGATCTATACGATAAACTATCAATTGTTGTAAATTCAACATATCTTTTTTCAATTGTACCTCTTAATATTTTTAATGTAGATGGATTAATTTTGGGTTTAATACTATCTAACTTAAAAACGGCTTTTGATGAAATTAATAAATTACCATCTAAATCGAAAAAATTGATTTCAAGGCTATGAATATCAGACAATTCATGTATTTTTTCTTTAAATATATACTGAATATTTTCTGTTGTAAGCTGATAAGTAGTGTTTTCTAATATATAATTAATGTGTTCTACAATTGCATTTTCTTTTCGTTCCAATCTATCTTGATGATATTCTCGCGCTTCTTTTTTAAATTGATAATATGAAACTAATGCTATAAGTATAGATGCTATAAGTGTTAAGAATATCATGGATAAAAATATTCTTAATTGTAATGAAATTTGTTTTATATTAAAAATAGCAAACACTTATATATTATTTTTTATTTTTCTCTCTTATTCTTTTATAAAACTTAAAACCAATCATTATTAAAATAGAGAAACTAATAATACCTATTACACCATAAATCCAATTAATTGCGTTTTTCAAGATTACTAAAAAAACTACTGCAAACAAGATTATAGTAGCTCCTTCATTCCAAATCCTAAAAAAACTCGATGTATGTTTTACTTCTCCCTTTTGTAATTGATTAAATATTTGATGACATTTAGCGTGATACATATAAAGTAACAAAACAAATGCCAGTTTTACATGCATCCAAGCTTGTGTTAACCAAGCTGGATTTAAGTACAATAAATAAAAAGCAAAAAAACTAGCCAAAACAGCACTCGGCCATGTAATAATATACCATAATCGATATTGCATTAATTGATATTGTTTAATTAAAATATCTTGTTCTGGTTGTGGTTTTTGCTTTGCTTCTGCATGATATACAAATAAACGAACAATATAAAATAATCCTGCAAACCAAGTTATAACAAATATAAGATGTAGAGCTTTGATATAATTATATTCCATCTTGTGCTAAGGTTAATTTCTGTTTCATTTCCTTTCTTAAAAAAAAAGCAGTTACTAATGTAGATAAAATATCAGCAATAGGAAAAGAAATCCATACTCCAAAAATACCATAATAATTTGGTAAAACAAGTACTAGTGGGATTAAGAAAAATCCTTGTTTTGTAAGTGTTAATAATAATGCTGGAATTGCTTTTCCTGCTGCTTGAAAATAAGCGGCTCCAATTAGTTGTATGGCAATAATTGGCGATGCTGCAAATACAATTCGTAGTGCATTTGGTGTTTCAGAGATTATTTTGGCGTCTTTTGTAAAAACGGCAACAATAGGTTCTGAAAAAATTAAAATTACTATAAAAATTACTGTTGCTAAGAATGCAGCCCATTTTATTGATGTTGTAATAGTTTTATTTACTCTTGAGTATTGTTTTGCTCCATAGTTATATCCAGCAATAGGAAGAAACCCTTGTGTAACTCCTAATATTGGAAACAATGCAAACATTAACATTCTACTTATAATTCCATAAATAGCTACAGAATCTTCACCACCATGAACAAAAAGAGTATGATTTAATATAATAGATAAAATAGCAACAACACCTTGCCTAGAAAAGGTTACAAAACCTAAAGATGCTATTTCAGAAACAATTTTATTATTTAATATAAGATGCTTCAATTGAAATCGTAACTCACTTTTATAAATAAAAAACCATAGTATAAAAACAAAACACATAAAATATGAAATAGACGTTGCTAATGCTGCTCCAAACATTCCTAAATTGAAAAATTTAATAAAAACAACATCTAAAATAATGTTACTGAAAGCAGGAATAATCATAGCAATCATAGCAAATTTAGGTTTACCTTCTGCTCTAATTACAGTATTTCCCATCATACTAAGCGCTAAAAAAGGAACTCCATATAAAACAGGAATAAAAAACTCTCTTGCTGGCAACATTATCGCGCCATTAGCCCCAAAAAGCAATAATACTTCATCTGAAAAAAACAGTCCGACTATGACCGATACTAGGGCAAGCGAAAGTGTTAACATAATTTGATTTCCAAATGTATGTAATGCTTTTTCTTTATTATTTGCTCCTAGTGCTCTTGAAATTATTGAACTCCCTCCTATTCCAAGTGCCATTCCTAAAGAAGAAATTAAAAAAGTAATTGGCAATACAACAGAAACTGCTGCTATTGCCAATGCTCCTATCCACTGTCCTACGAAGATTGTATCTATTAAAATATTTATTGACATAAACAAAATTCCAATAGATGCTGGAACAGATTGTTTTATCAATAATTTTTTTATGTCTAATGTTCCTAATTCTGTTGAAGAAACTGCCATTATACTATTTGTTCTTCTGTTTGAAAAGCCCATTGATCTATCCAACGGCTTAATGTTTTACACCAATCATCATCATCATTTAAACAAGGAACAGCTTTAAATTCTTCACCACCGTGTTCTTTAAACTGATGATTTGCTTCCATTGCTATTTCTTCTAATGTTTCCAAACAATCTGATACAAAGGCTGGAGTTACAACTGCTAATTTTTTAATACCTTTTTCTGGCATTTTATTAATCTCTACATCTGTATAAGGTTCTAACCATTTATCACCTGCTAAACGAGATTGAAATGTTTGACTATATTTACCTTCTTCTATTCCTAAAAACGCAACAACTTGTTTTGTGGTTTCAAAACATTGATGACGATAGCAAAATTCATGAGCTGGAGAAGGTGTATTACAACAACTTCCGTCTATTTTACAATGACTCTTTGTAACATCTGTTTTACGAACATGACGCTCAGGAATTCCATGATAAGAAAATAATAAATGATCATACTCAAACCCTTCTAAATGTTTTTTAATAGAATTTGATAAGTCTCTAATATAATCTTTTTGATTATAAAACGCTGGAACTATAGTGAAGTTCATGTGAGGAAATTTCTTCTTACGCAATTCTTCTGCTAATACCAAAATAGTTACCGTTGAAGCCATTGCATGCTGTGGATATAACGGAAACAATAAAACTTCTGTTACCCCTTTATCACTTAACTCTTGTAGCCCAGACTCAATGCTTGGGTTCCCATATCGCATGGCTAAAGATACTGGAACGCTCACATCTTGTTCTACCTTAGCTTTCATCCTTTTTGAAAGAACAATAAGTGGAGAACCTTCTTCCCACCATATTTTTTTATAAGCTTCTGCTGACTTTTCTGGTCGTTTTCTTAAAATAATACCTCTTACTAATAAAGCACGTAATAAAAACGGAACATCTATGACATATTTATCCATTAAAAATTCATCCAAATAGGGTTTTACATCTTTTGGAGTTGGACTTTCCGGTGAACCTAAATTTACTAATAATACTCCCTTCATTATATTTTATTCTTTAATAATTTTATTTATAAATTTTCAATAAAAGTAATTAAACTTAATTTTTAATAGATTTGAAAAACAACTTTTTTATTTATTCTTATATTCGATAAATTGATACTAAACATTTTCATAATTATCAAACATTCAAATTTAAGTTCATTAAATATTTTTTTGGCGTTGTTCCAAATTTCTTTTTAAAAGCAGCTATAAAATGACTTGAAGTACTATAGCCTACTTTTAATCCTACTTCATTTACATTGTAAGAACCTGAATCAAGCATTTTTCTTGCATATTCCATTTTATAATCAAACAAGAAACTATATACACTATCTCCATAAATTTGTTTAAAACCTACTTTCAATTTCTTTAAAGTTAATCCAACTTTGTCTGCCAATTCTTGTAAACTAGGTGGTTCTGCCATATTTTCAATAATTACTTCCTTCGCCTTTTTTATTTTTAAAACATTTTCCTCATCAATCAAAAACGGACAATGTTCTGCATTTGGATCTTCATTTTGATTAAAATACAAACTCATTAATTCATATCCTTTTCCTTTTAAATATAAATTTTTAATAGACGAATTTTGATTATAATGAAATATCTGATTTAATACAATTGCCATAGAAGGGCTTATATCTTCTTCTCCATAATATTTTTTATCTAAATTCTCTTGACTTAAAAAAGGAATTAATTCTGCTTCATTTGAAAACAATGCATGGAATTTTTTTATAGAAATTAAAACTGAAATAATCCAAGTTTTAGGACTTACTTCTAAATGCAAAGGCAATTCTTTTTGTGGATTATATAATAATAATGATTTTTCTTCATTTAAATCCAAAGCGTAAGTACCCTGATTAAAAATAAATTTTGCTTTCCCTTTTACATTAAAATGAAATTGAATCAAACCTGTTCTTACTTGTTTTTCAAATCGTTCCATCGTTTTTGTATCATTTTGAAAACGAAGTAAAGTAAAGTCTTGTTCTATTTTTATCTCTTCAAATGAACTCATAGCGTTATTTTTTAAGAAAGGTTTACAGAATATTTTTTTGAATTTATTTAGATTGGTTATAAATAAATAAATTCTAAACAAGCAATTTTACTGCAAAAATAGAGCAAATTATAGAAACTAGTCATAATTTTTACAAAAATTCTGCAATCGACAAAAAAAGTACTTTGAGCGTTATTTTTAATCTATCCTCTATAGTAATTTTGTTTCACTTTAAGGAAAGTAAAATTTATGGATAATAATACAGGATTGAAGCACACTACTTTTTATGCCATAGGGCTAAGTTATAAGAAGGCTGATGCTGAAATGAGAGGGAAATTTAGTTTAGACGAAAAGAGTAAGGAAAACTTACTTTTTCAAGCAAAAAACGAAGGTATAGAAGCGCTAATCTTAACATCGACATGTAATAGAACTGAAATATATGGATTTGCGCAACACCCTTTTCAACTCATAAAATTACTTTGTGAAAACAGCCAAGGAACCGTTGAAGATTTTCAAAAAGTAGCTCATGTATATAAAAACAAAGAAGCTATTAATCATCTCTTTAGAGTAGGAACTGGTTTAGATAGTCAAATTTTAGGTGATTTTGAAATTATCTCACAAATAAAAAACAGTTTTGTTGCTAGTAAAAAATTAGGGCTTGCAAATGCTTATATTGAGCGTTTAGTAAATGCTGTAATTCAAGCTAGTAAAAGAGTTAAAAATGAAACTGAAATTAGTTCAGGAGCAACATCAGTTTCTTTTGCCTCGGTTCAATATATTATGAACAATGTAGAAGAAATTGGATCTAAAAATATCTTATTATTTGGAACTGGAAAAATAGGACGAAATACTTGTGAAAATTTAGTAAAACATACTAAGAATGACCATATAGTATTGATAAATAGAACCAAAGAAAAAGCAGAAAAAATTGCTGGTAAATTCAATCTAATTGTAAAAGAGTATGCCGATTTACAATTAGAAATTCAAAAAGCAGATGTTTTAATTGTCGCAACTGGTGCACAAAATCCTACAATAGATGCTGGTGTTTTAAATCTAAAAAAACCTTTACTTATTTTAGATCTATCCATTCCTAAAAATGTTAATGAAAATGTTTCTTCTATTAATGGTGTTTCATTAGTTCATTTAGATTATTTATCTCAAGTTACTGATGAAACTATTGAAAAAAGAAAGCTACATATTCCTGCTGCTGAAGCTATAATTAATGAAATTATTACAGAGTTTATGAGTTGGACAAAAGCTAGAAAATTTGCACCAACAATTCATTCTTTAAAAGAGAAATTAGCTTTAATTAAACAATCTGAATTAAATTATCAGCGTAAAAAATTAGATAATTTTAATGAAGAACAAGCAGAAATAATAAGTAACCGAATTATTCAAAAAATAACTACTCATTTTGCTAATCACTTAAAAGATGAAGGTACTATGGTGGATGAAAGTATTGAATGGATTGAGAAAGTGTTTCGTTTAAATAATTAAAATTTTCCTTTTGAAAAAAACAATACGTATAGGAACAAGAGATAGTGAATTAGCACTTTGGCAAGCACATACTGTTCAGAAAAAACTAACTGATCTAGGATATGAAACCGAAATAATTGCAGTAAAATCTACTGGAGATTTAATACTAGACAAACCTCTTTACGAACTTGGAATTACTGGAATCTTTACAAAGACTTTAGATGTAGCCATGCTAAAAGGTGAAGTTGATATTGCAGTACATTCTATGAAAGATGTTCCAACTACTTTACCTAATGGATTTATACAAGCTGCTGTTCTAGAAAGAGCAAATGTATATGACATTTTAGTTCACAAAGGCAACCTCGACTTTTTAGAGTCAAAAGGAACAATTGCTTCAGGAAGTTTACGTAGAAAAGCGCAATGGCTACATAAATACCCTACACATACTGTAGAAGATTTAAGAGGAAATGTAAACACACGCTTACAAAAATTAAAAGATAATACTTGGAATGGAGCTATTTTTGCTGCGGCAGGATTAGAACGTATCAATCTAAAACCAGATACATATATAAATTTAGACTGGATGATTCCAGCACCTGCACAAGGAGCAATGCTTGTTGTGGCAATGGAAAGTGACATTTTCTCACAAGAAGCACTTTCTCATTTAAATCATACAGAAACAGAAATTTGTACTCACATTGAAAGACAATTTCTAAAAACTTTAGAAGGTGGTTGTACTGCTCCTATTGGTGCTTTAGCTAAAGTTTACGATGAAACAATTCATTTTGAAGGTGTTTTACACTCTTTAGATGGAAAAGAAAATTATACAATCAAAAAAAGTTGTAATTTTGAAGATTATAAATCTTTTGGAAAAGACTGTGCACAAGAAATTTTAAATAATGGAGGGCGTTTTCTTATGGAAAAACTTCGCACAGCACTCAAAGTGAAATAAATCACTCTAATAATGGAAAGAGAATCTTTACTCAATTATATTTATCGTTTTTTTGATATCATTGTCCTTCTTTTTATTGTTTTTGACTTTGGTTATGATTTCACAGAAAACTTCAATACTCCTCATGTAATTGGCTTGATAATACTTACTTTTTTATTATTGTTTTTTAATACTTTTAAATTTTTTATCTATAAATATAAAAGCAATAAAAAAGTAGCATTAGTAAACATGATTATCATATCTGTTATACTGATAGTTTCTGGTATAATTGCACTGTCTAATACAGATTTCAGTCATCATTATATCCTTCAAAAAATAAAACCCTTTTTAGAAGGAGGTTTAATTGTATATTTTCTTTTAAGATTATTAGTTCTTGTTAGACATATTTATGACATCTATTTTAATCCAGCTATTGTCTTTGTAGGAAGTTTTTTAATTCTTGCACTATCCGGAGCATTTCTATTGATGCTACCAAGTGCAACAACTAATGGAATTAGTTTTACTAATGCTTTATTTACAGCAACAAGTGCTGTTTGTGTTACAGGACTAGCTGTTGTTGATACAGGCAAAGATTTTACAATTATTGGGCAATCTATTATTCTTGTTTTAATACAATTAGGAGGAATTGGTATCTTAACATTTACTTCCTTTTTTGCTTTTTTCTTTAGAGGAAGTTCTTCTTTTAAAGAAGGCTTAAACACTAAAGATTTTATTGCAACTGAAGGGCTAAAGGATGTTTTTAGAGCCGCATTAAATGTAGTTATATTTACTGTTGGTGTTGAAATAGTAGGTGCTTTTTTCATTTATACATCTATAGCTAATAATTATTCTATAGAAAATAAATTTTTCTTTTCGGTATTTCATTCCATTTCAGCATTCTGTAATGCAGGATTTTCTATATTCTCCTCTGGATTATACGATGAAAGCATCCGTTTTCATTATTTTTTCCAATGGATAATCATGGTTCTTATTGTTTTTGGAGGACTTGGACACAATATTATATTTAATTTCTATCAATATATAAAAACGTATGTTTTAGAGTTATTTGATAAAAAATTAATTCACAAACAAATTCCAATAATCACAGTTAATACAAAAATTGTAATTTATACCACGATTATTTTACTTCTTGGTGGATGGGTGTTTTTATTTATCTCTGAATACAACAATACATTGCAAGCTCATCAAACTTTTTTTGGTAAGATTACCACTGCAGCTTTCAACTCCGTAACACCAAGAACAGCAGGTTTTAATGTTGTGGATTATTCAGATATGAAAATTCCTTCTTTATTATTTATTATCTTTTTAATGTGGATAGGTGCTTCTCCTGCTTCTACTGGTGGTGGAGTAAAAACAAGTACTTTTGCATTAGCAACATTAAATATTTTTTCAGTTGCAAAAGGGAAAAATAGAATACAAGTATTTGGCAGAAGAATATCAAGTGAATCAACTTCTAGAGCATTTGCTATTCTATGTATTTCTCTAATTATAATTGGAATTGCCATAATGGCATTATTAATTTTAGAACCAAAAAACACACCATTACTAACTGTGGTTTTTGAGTGTTTTTCAGCATATAGTACAGTTGGGTTAAGTTTAAACTTTACACCTACTTTATCAGAACCTAGCAAATATGTAATTATTGCTGTAATGTTTATAGGAAGAATAGGTATGCTCAATTTAATGATTGGTTTATTACGCCAAATGAATCATCAATTTTATGAATATCCGAAAGAAAATATTTTGATTAACTAAAAAAGTTTCAAATGAAAGTAATTGTTTTTGGGCTTGGAAATTTTGGAATGTCTTTATCATTAAGTCTTACCGAAACTGGTAATGAAGTAATAGGAATAGACAAACAAATGGATAAAATTAATCTTGTAAAAGATAAAATTTCACATGCTATTTGTATGGACTCAACAAATGAATTAGCTTACGATGCTGTTCCTTTGAAAGATGCAGACAAAGTTGTTGTGGCTATTGGAGAAAATGAAGGTGCTGCTATTATAACCACAGCTATCATTAAAAAATTAAGCGATGTAAAAATAATCAGTAGAGCTCTATCTCCTATTCATGACACTGTTCTTGAAGCTATGGGAATTCATAGCATTATTCATCCTGAACAAGATTCTGCTGATCGTTTAACAAAGCAAATTAACTTTAAATCAACTTTAGAAAACTATCAATTAGATAATAACTATACCATTTCTGAAGTAAAAGCTAAGAAAGAATTTTTTGGTAAAACGCTTGAAGAACTAGACTCTATTGATAAGTATAGTTTAACATTAATTACAATTATTCGTAAAAAAGAAAAACGAAACCTAATAGGTAAAAAAACAATTATTAGAGAAACTATAGGTCGTACTACTCCTGAAACTATTGTACAAGAAGATGATATCTTAGTTGTTTATGGTAATAATAAAGATATTGAAATGTACTGTATGGGTCAAGAAGAGTATGATTTAAGAAATAAAAACATTTAAAATGATTTCCATTTTATCTACTAAAAAATTAACATTAACTCAAAAGAAAAAATTTGAAAATTCTGAGTTGAATCTTGTAGATAAAAACTTTATTAAAATAAAAAAAATAGCATTTCAATTAGACCCATTAAACGATATATGTATTTTTACTAGTAAAAATGCTGTAAAAAGTGTCTTAAAAAACAATTCCGTTCAATTAATAAAAACAAAAGAATGTATTTGTGTTGGAATTAAAACAAAACAAAAATTAGAAAAAAAAGGATTTAAAGTTATAGAATATACAAACTATGCTGATGAACTTGCTGAAAAAATTAAAACAAACTACTTAACAAATAGTTTTACCTTTTTCTCTGGAAGTTTAAGAAAAAATACTTTACCCGATTTTTTTAAAGAAAACAACATAAAATACAATGAGATTAGAACTTATGAAACAGTCCTATCTCCTAAAAAAACAATTCATTTTTTCGATGGAATATTATTTTTTAGTCCATCAGGAGTTGAGAGTTTTACACAGAAAAACGCAATTGAAAATCAAATATGCTTTTGTATTGGAACAACAACTGCGAAAGCATTAGAAAATAAAACAAATAATATCAAAATTGCACCTGAACAAACAATTGAGAGTGTAATAAAAGAAGTAACAAAATATTATAAACGCTTATAGCCAAAAGCACAAAAAAATGATTAAAAACGACCTTTTTTTAAGAGCCTTAAATAACGAAACTGTTGAACGACCTCCTGTTTGGATGATGCGTCAAGCTGGAAGATATTTACCTGAATTTATGGCCATCAAAGAAAAATATGATTTTTTCACTAGATGCAAAACACCAGAATTAGCTTCTGAAATTACAGTTCAACCCATAAGAATTATCAAACCTGATGCAGCTATTTTATTTTCAGACATTTTAGTAATTCCTCAAGCGATGGGAATTGATGTCGAATTAGAAGACGGAATCGGACCAGTTTTACCAAATCCAATTCGTAAAGCTTCTGATGTAGACAACGTTTTTATTCCAGATATCAACGAAACTTTAGGTTATGTAATGGATGCTATTGACATGACTCGTGAAAAATTAAATGATGAAGTGCCATTAATTGGTTTCGCTGGTTCACCTTGGACAATCTTTTGTTATGCAGTTGAAGGAAAAGGTTCAAAAAGTTTTGATAAAGCCAAAGGCTTTTGTTTTTCAAATCCAGTTGCAGCTCATTTATTATTACAAAAAATTACAGATACAACCATTTTATATTTGAAAGAAAAAGTAAAACATGGTGTAAATGCTGTTCAAATATTTGATTCTTGGGGCGGTATGCTTTCTCCAACAGATTACACGGAATTTTCTTGGAACTATATCAACCAAATTGTAGACGCTTTAGCTGATGAAACTAAAGTTATTGTATTTGGAAAAGGATGTTGGTTTGCTTTAGATGATATGGCAAAATCAAAAGCATCTGCTATTGGTGTAGATTGGACTTGTTCTCCAAAAAATGCAAGATACTTAACTGGTGGAAAGAAAACATTACAAGGTAATTTCGATCCCTCAAGATTATTATCTCCAATTCCTGTTATCAAGAAAATGGTTCATGAAATGATTGATGAGTTTGGAAAAGATAACTACATTGTAAATCTTGGACATGGAATTTTACCAAATATTCCGGTGGATCATGCAAAGGCTTTTGTTGAGGCTGTAAAAGAGTATAAGAAATAGTTAAAAGTTAACGGTTTTGAAAGATAAATTTTACGCATACATACAAAATTTACAAGACCAAATCTGCAAAGGTTTGGAAAAAATTGATGGAAAAGCTTATTTCAAAGAAGACCTTTGGAGCAGACCAGAAGGTGGTGGTGGAAGAACTCGCGTTATTGAAAACGGAAATGTTTTTGAAAAAGGTGGTGTAAATATTTCCGCTGTTCATGGAAAATTACCTGATTCTATGCAAAAACTTTTCAATGTTGGCGAAGCTGATTTTTTTGCTTGTGGATTAAGCTTAGTCATTCATCCAAAAAGTCCAATGGTACCAACAGTTCATGCTAATTGGAGATATTTTGAAATGTATGATAATAATGGAAATGTAATCAATAGTTGGTTTGGTGGTGGTCAAGATTTAACGCCTTATTATTTATTTGAAGAAGATGCTAAACATTTTCATCAAACATGTAAAACAGCTTGTGACAAACACAACCCTGAATTCTATTCTAAATATAAAAAACAATGTGATAATTATTTTTGGAATGCACACCGAAATGAAGCACGTGGAATTGGTGGATTATTCTTCGACTATTGCAAAGAAACTGAAGAAATGAAAATGGAAGATTGGTACAACTTTGTTACTGAAGTTGGAAATAGTTTTTTATCTGCATATCTCCCAATTGTTGAAAAACGAAAAGATTTATCATACACAGATGTTCAAAAAAATTGGCAAGAAATTCGTCGTGGTCGTTATGTAGAATTCAATTTGGTTCATGATAAAGGAACTTTATTTGGTTTAAAAACAAATGGTCGAATTGAAAGTATTCTAATGAGTTTGCCACCACATGTGCAATGGGTTTATGACCATCATCCTGAAGAAGAAAGTGAAGAAGAAAAATTAATTAAAATATTAAAAGAGCCTATAAATTGGGTTTAAAACATAAAATTTATAATAAGAAAAAAGCTCAACTTAAGTTTAAGTTGAGCTTTTTTTACCTAGCTTTTCAAAATATTAAATCTACTTTTTATTGCTTAAAAATTCTATTAAATCTAACGTTTGTAAAATAATATTTTTATCATCATTAGAAGAGTGTAAACTCATTTCCATGCTGTGTTTATTATTTTCTATTTTTTTTGAAGATTTAAAATCTATCTTTTCAAACTGTTGGCTTACTTTCAACATCTTTGTTGTGTCTTTTCCTAAATCTTCATTTGAAACATATTTAATAATAAGATCTTTCAAATTTACACTTCCTTTCATATAATTTTTCTTCAAGTCTTTTTTCAAATCTCTAGAAAAATCAGAGTTACTTCCGTTAGTAATGTAATTCATTCCATTAGTAAAAACAACTACATCACCCTTTTTAATAAACTTTAAATTCCCCATTTCTTTATCCGCTCCTTTAACCTCATAATATCCATTTCTCTGAATAAGCACTCCTTTTCTAACACCTAAATCGAAAAGTTTATTCCCCATTGTTTTATGTGTTGATGTAAATAATGTTGTAAAAACAGGAATTGTTTTACTAATTGTTTTTTCTACTTCAACCTCTTCATAGTTTTCATCATATTCATAAGTAGTATAAGTTGATTCATATTTTTGAAAATCATGTAAAAACATTGTAACATCACCATCAAAAAGTGTAGAAATAGCTTCTTCATCAATAAATGTAGAAATAAGATCTGTAATTATTTCCATATCTTCTTGTTCTAAATACGGATTTGAAACAGAATATAATTGTTCCGTAATTGCAGGAAAATTAGTTAATAATTCTTTTGAATTAATATGATATGTCATGTAACCTAATGGGTTTTCATTAGGAAAATAATTAAAGATATTATTGTTTATTTTTCGATTTACAACCTTATTCATGATTTCTGCTAAAGAACTAGAATATTCTACAGATTGTTCAATCCTTGCATTATCATTCTCAAAATAAAAATTAAAATTTACTCCCTTAATATAGTTTTTTAATATTCTATCATCATTAATATTTGAGTTTCTGCTAAATATCGATTTAATAACTCCTGTTAATGTTTTTAAATAATTAAAAGAAGACTGATAATTTACCCATGAAGAAATATCTGCTTTAGGATTTATTTTTTCTGAAACTGGAGGCGTAAATCCATTTTTAAAAAGAAAATTAATATGCTGATTTTGCATCTCTTTTCTCTTTAAGTCAGCTTCTTCAATTTCTTTTAAATACTCATTATCGTAAGAATCATAATCATATTCGTAAGAATCATCTGTTTCTATTGCCCATTCAATTTCTTCTTCTACAGGAGCTGGAGGAACTTCTAAAGACTCCTCTTCAACATATTCTTCTTCTTCAACATACTCTTCAACAACATATTCATCTGAATCCTCTGCTTCTACTACTTCAACAGCTTCTTCATCATAAATTGGTGAAACATCATAAAATTGAGAGTAACTATCATTTCTCATTGTTGGTTTAATAAATTCCAAAATGATCAAATAATCGTCATTCCATGCTGTAGAAATGGATGAATTTGAAGCATTATAAACAGAATAAGTATCATAATCAACTATATCCTTTTTAACAGAATCCGTTATTTCTTGATGATTTTGCTTAATATTCTTCATGAATAACGCTTTTACCTCATCTCTGTTTCTAATTGGAATTGTAATTTGATAAAAAGTAATACTATCAGTAAAATTTCCATGAATACTAATATTCTTATTCATATCTATTAAAGATGTATAATCTTTAATATTAAAATCTTTATCTGTTTTTGAAATCTTTTTTATAGCATCATGATTTAGTATTTCATCTAAACTTATTTTTTCAGAAAATTGACTTCCATTAAACTGAACAAAATAATCAAACTCATTAGGCGTCAATTGACCAAAAGCAAATGCACTAGCCAATAGTAATAAAACATTAAAACGTTTTTTCATAATCAAGGGTTAAAATAAATTGTATTATTCATTAAAGTATTGTTTTTTAAAACATTATATACATTTTGTTTTAAAAAAACAGTACGTTTATTTTTAGAAATTTTACTTTTTGGGTTTTTAATATTCGTAACTTCTTTATCAAAAGTATAAATCGAAGTAATATTTGCTGCTTCTAAGTCTTCCTTTTTGTCATCATTCTTTATTAAATTTTTAGGAATAGGATATGATGCAAATCTTTCAAAAGCAGTTGTCTTCGATTCATTAAAATGTGTTATAGGATTCTCTTTATTCATGCTATTTAAAACAGCATTAAGCGCATTTAAATTAGTATACTTAAATTTTAATGTAAAAATATAATTCTTAAAATCATGCTTTGTCAAAATATCCGAAATTCCGTCTATTTTAGACGCTTGTATTCTAAAATCAGATAATTTCTTTTTAATATCTTCCTCACTTGGAATACTTACACCATCAACTTCTTCTAACCAAATAGCAGATCTTGTTCTAAACCATGATTTAGAAAAATCAATAACAAGACTATAATCACCACTTTGGTCACTATTATGTTTAATTCTTTCTGTTATTTCAAAACAACTTGTTAAGAGTAAACATAAGCTTAAAATCATAATTCTTTTCATATTGCAAACTTAAGATTAATAATTTAATATTTTATAATTTTATCTTATATTACTTACAATACAATATCCTCTTTTTACTCGAAATTCGTTAACTTTGCCTACTGAATTTTTTTCAAAAAACACTCTAAATAAACGCTTTAAATAAATATACCATGTTTCCACTTAGACGTAATAGAAGACTGCGAACAAATGAATCAATGAGAAGTTTAGTTCGTGAAAATATATTAACTCCTAATGATTTTTTAGTCCCATTATTTATAATAGAAGGCAAAGGAATTAAAGAAGAAATTCCATCTATGCCTAATTATTTTAGATATACTTTAGATTTACTAGAAAAAGAAGTAAAAGAACTTTGGGCAATGGGTTTAAAATCTGTTTTACTCTTTGTAAAAGTTCCCGACAATTTAAAAGACAATAAAGGTACAGAAGCTTTAAATCATAATGGGTTAATGCAACGCGCTATAAAAGTTGTTAAAAATGCTATTCCAGAAATGATTGTTATGACTGATGTTGCTTTAGATCCTTATTCTTCTTTTGGACATGATGGTGTTATTGAAAACGGAATCATTTTAAACGATATTTCTTCTTCAATTTTAGCAGAAATGGCATTATCACATGCAAAAGCGGGCGCTGATTTTGTTGCTCCAAGTGATATGATGGATGGTAGAATATTAGAAATGAGAGAATTGTTAGAAGAAGAGAACTTTACAAATACTGGAATCATGAGTTATAGTGCTAAATATGCTTCAGCTCTTTATGGACCATTTCGAGATGCATTAGATTCTGCACCTGTAGACTTAGTAAATATTCCAAAAGATAAAAAAACCTATCAAATGGATTATCACAATCGTGAAGAGGCAATAAGAGAAACTAGAATGGATATTGAAGAAGGTGCTGATATTGTAATGGTAAAGCCAGGAATTGTTTACTTAGATATAATTCGAGATATAAAAAACATGTCAGAAGTTCCTGTTGCTGCTTATCAGGTTTCTGGAGAATATGCTATGATAAAAGCAGCCGCAGAAAAAGGTTGGTTAGATCATGATGCTATTATGCTAGAACAAACCACTGCGTTTAAAAGAGCTGGTGCAGATATCATTGCTAGTTATTTTGCAAAAGACATTGTTCGTCTACTAAAGTAAAAAATCTATCTTGGATACTTAAAAACAAGTATCCAAGATACTAACCATAACTTATTAAGTATGAAATCTTTCTTATTAATCCTAACTTTATTTTCAATAACAGCTAACGCTCAAGAAGAACCTATAAGTGCTTTTCTTGAGAAATGGAAAAATTCAAAAGAATATCTCTTGGAAATGGCTAAAGCAATGCCAGAAGAAAACTACAGTTACAAACCCACAGAAAGAGAAATGACTTTTGGAGATCAATTATTACACATAAAAAGTAATATGGACTGGCTAAGTTTAACTTATTTTTCTACTATAAAGAAAGAAAAAGGAGAAAAAAAGGAACTCTCAAAAGAAGAGATAATTATGCAATTAGAAACTTCTTTCAATACTGTTTATAAAATAATAGAACAAACCCCAAAAGAAGAATTAAAAGAAATTGTTGATTTTTTTGCAGGTCCAAAAACTAAATTACAAATATTAAATCTATTACAAGATCATGTTACGCATCATCGCGGGCAGTTAATTGTATATCTAAATTTAAATAATATAAAACCACCTAAATATGTAGGTTGGTAACAATTCCTTTGAATAAGAAAAAACAATTATAAAGTCCTAAATATTATACTATTAAACTTCTATATAAATTTTTCTTCTTTTTGCAAATTCCAAAATAAAACCTACATTTGTGTAATATATAAGCCATTATTTTTTATTACACGCCATGTTACAAAACGAATTATACTACACGCTTGCGTTATTGCAAGTAGAAGGAGTAGGTGATATTTTAGCCAAAAAACTCATTCAACAATGCGGTTCAGCAGAAGAAATATTCAAGTCAAAAAACACATCTCTTGCTAGAATTGATGGTGTTGGAAAATCACTACTTAAAAATCTTCAAGACAAAACTATTTTCCAAAAAGCAGAAAAAGAATTATTTTTCATTGAACAAGAAAATTTAACTACTCTTTTTTACCAAAATCAGAATTATCCTGAAAAACTAAAACATTGTTTTGATTCTCCTGTTTTACTTTTTCAATCAGGAAATATTGATTTAACCAATCCGAAAATTATAAGTATTGTTGGAACCAGACAAATTACAACATACGGAAACGAATTCACAAAAAAGCTTATTGAAGAATTAGCACCACTAAACCCTATAATAGTAAGCGGATTTGCTTATGGCGTAGATATTGTTTCACACCAAACTGCAATCGATTTTAAATTACAAACAATTGGAGTTCTAGCTCATGGTCTAAACCAAATTTATCCTAAAACACATAAAAAATACATGGCTAAAATGGAAGAAAATGGTGGTTTTCTTACCGAATTTTGGAGTCATTCAAAACCTGATAGAGAAAATTTTGTTAAACGAAATAGAATTGTAGCAGGCATAAGTGAAGCTACAATTGTTATTGAAAGTGCCGAAAAAGGAGGTTCTTTAATAACAGCACAAATTGCTAATGACTATAACAGAGACGTTTTTGCCGTTCCAGGTAGAACAACCGATAAGTATAGTCAAGGATGCAATAATCTCATCAAAACACAACGAGCTCATGTTCTAACATCTACTGCTGATTTGATATATATCCTAAATTGGGAGCTTCAAAAAAAGGAACAAAAAACCATTCAAAAACAACTTTTTGTTACTTTAACAGAGGAAGAACAAAAAATTTATAACTATCTTCAAAATAAAGAAAACGAAGGAATAGATATTATTTCTTTAGATTGTGAAATACCTATTTTTAAAACATCATCTATTTTATTAAGCATGGAATTAAAAGGAGTCATTCGTCCTTTACCAGGAAAATTATTTGAAGTTATTTAATTTAAAACTAAACGATAAAATCAATATTATATCATAACAAAGTATTAAAATTAATTAATTTATAACATCCTTTGTGCCCAAATTTTAAGAATAAAAGCCGTAAATTAGTAACAAATTTTTCAAAATGTATTCACTACCGAAACTAGAACGCTTTGAACAAAACGTAGCTTCAAAATTTAATATTTATAATAGTATTTTTATAACACTCCCTTTTGATGAAATAAATAATACTGGTGTTTTATTACCATTATTTGCAGATATCTGTGAACATGGATATAAAAAAAATCAAAGCCCAGAAGAAATTTTTGACACATTTGTCATTAAATATTTAGAAAATCCAACAGAAGACGAAAAAACAAGCTTAATGTTTCGATTTATTCAATATGTAGAAAGACAGGTTGTTTTATTTGATGCCATTGAAGATGCTTCTTTTGACGTTGTAAATAATATGGAAGGAAGAGGTTCTCTAAGAAACATGAAAGAAAGAGCTGAGCAACGTTTTAAAAAAGACGAACTCATTACTTTCTTAAATACTTTCAAAGTAAGAACTGTCTTAACTGCTCATCCTACACAGTTTTATCCTGGTTCCGTTTTAGGAATTATTACCGACTTAACTGAAGCAATTAAAATTAATGATTTAAATACAATTAAAGAACTATTAGCTCAATTAGGAAAAACGCCTTTTATAAAAAAAGAAAAACCAACTCCTTTTGATGAAGCAGTAAGTATTATTTGGTATTTAGAAAATGTATTTTATCACACTATTGGAGAAATGATGCAATATGTGCAAAAAAATATTTTTAAAAATAAAACCTCATTGGATAATGATATTTTCAATCTTGGTTTTTGGCCAGGAGGCGATAGAGACGGAAATCCTTTTGTAACTACAGAAATTACTTTAAAAGTTGCTGATAGATTGCGAACTGCTATTTTAAAATGTTATTATTTAGACATTCGAAAATTAAAACGCAAACTCACTTTTGCTGGTGTAGAAGAATTAATCAGTTCTATTGAAAATAAACTATATCGCTCTGTTTTCTATTCTGAAGGAACTATTTTTATTAGCCAAGATGAATTAGCTAACGATTTACAATTGATTAAATCACTACTAATTAAAAAACACCAATCTTTATATCTTGATGAAATAGAAAACTTGATTAGTAAACTCAATGTTTTTGGTTATCATTTTGCAACATTAGATATTAGACAAAATAGTAAAATGCATCAAACCGTTTTTCAAGATATAATTAACACAAAACCTGAATTATTTCCTTCAAACTATAATGAATTAGATGAAATTTCAAAAATCAATATTTTGTCAAATATAAAAGCTGACTTAAATGAAAAAGATTTTGAAAATGATGTTACCAAAAAAACGCTAAGTTCTATAAAAGCAATTAAATCTATTCAAGAAAGAAATGGAGAATTAGGTTGTAATCGATATATCATTAGTAATAATGAAAATGCTTTAAATGTTATAGAAGCGCTATCATTATTTCAATTAACTAATTGGAAAAATCCATCTGTTGATATTGTTCCTCTTTTTGAAAGTGTTGAAGATTTACAAAAAGCGGATAAAGTAATGGAACAATTATATACAAACCCTATTTATAAAAATCATCTAAGTAACAGAAAGAACATACAAACCATTATGTTGGGTTTTTCTGATGGAACAAAAGATGGTGGCTATTTAATGGCAAACTGGGGAATTTATAATGCAAAAATAGCTATTTCAAATATGTCACGAAAATACAATATTAACGTTGTCTTTTTTGATGGTCGTGGTGGACCACCTGCTCGTGGCGGTGGAAAAACTAACCAATTTTATGCTTCTCTTGGACCAGAAATAGAAAACAAACAAATTCAATTAACTGTACAAGGACAAACCATTAGTTCTAATTTTGGCACTCTTGACTCTTGTCGTTACAATTTAGAAAACTTATTAAGTGCTGGTGCTAACAATCAAGTATTTCATCATGAAGAAAATCATTTGACAACTAAAGAAAAAGAAGTTATGCAAAAACTTTCTGAAATTAGTTATCAAAAATATATCGATTTTAAAAGTCACCCCAAATTTGTACCCTATTTGGAAAATATGAGTACACTAAATTATTATGCGAAGACTAATATTGGAAGTCGTCCATCTAAAAGGAAACAATCATCACAATTAAATTTAGATGATTTAAGAGCAATTCCTTTTGTAGGTTCATGGAGCCAATTAAAACAAAATGTACCTGGTTTTTTTGGGGTTGGAACCGCTTTAAAGTATTTTGAACAGAATGAAAAATGGGACGATGTCCAAAACCTATACAACAACTCTCTTTTCTTCAAAACACTATTAGAAAACAGCATGATGGCTTTAAGTAAATCATTCTTCCCATTAACAGCTTACATGAAAAATGATCCAGAATATGGTGTTTTTTGGAATATAATACACACTGAATATTTAGAAACCAAACGTTTATTATTAAAAATATCAGGTTTCACAGAATTAATGGAGAACTATCCTGATGGAAAAGCCTCCGTAGCAATGCGTGAGAAAATTGTATTGCCTTTGTTAACGATTCAACAATATGCTTTATTAAAAATAAAAACTTTAAAAGAAAGTGACAATCCAGATGAAAAGCAAATTGCAGTTTATGAAAAAATCGTAACCCGATCTCTGTTTGGAAATATTAACGCTAGTAGAAATTCGGCTTAAAATAATTTTGTCATACTAAATTTAATCAGCATCTAAATAAAAAGCCTTGAAGTTCTGAATTTAACTTCAGATTTCAAGGCTTTTCCTATTTCTAGTTTCTAACTTCTCTCTCACTCTTTCTAAAACACCATTAGCTACTATACTTGCTTTTGCTGCACCTTCTTTAAGTAAAGCATCTACTTCTTCTAGGTTGTTGATATAGTAATTGTATTTCTCTCTTACTGTTTCGAATTTTTCAACTATCAATTCAAACAACGCTTGTTTTGCGTGACTGTAATTGGAGATGTCATTTAATGATTTAAACGAAAGAAATTTAGAAAAAGCAATAACTGTTAGAAAATGATACAATTAAATTGTATTTAAATTTCACCCTTTTATTTTTTTACCCGTACAATAAAGAATTCTTTTCATAGAAAGAAAAAATGTAAAAAATATACTACTATTTATTTATATTATATTATTTTTATGAACTTAAAATCTTTTATATTTAATACATAAAATAATGAAACTTATTTTTTTACTTCTTCTCATAAGTACTTATAGTTTTTCACAAATAACTTTTGAAAAAGGTTATTTTGTAAACTCCAACAATGAAATAAAAGAATGCTTTATCAAAAATTATGATTGGGTTAATAGCCCTTCTAAAATTCTTTATAAAGACAATAAAGAAAGTGAAATCGAAGAAATTGGTATTGAAGAAATTAAAGAATTTGGTATAAATGATAAATCAAAATTTATTAAACGTTCAATCACTATTGATCCTGTAAAAAATAAGACAAATGAATTATATCCTTCCAAAGAATATACTACTAGGAACGAAATTGTTTTGCTTAAGGTAATAGTTGAAGGGAAAGCTAATTTATACAAATATGAAAATGATACCCAATTAAAATACTATTATTCTATTTCAACTGATAGTATTAAACCTCTAATTTTTTATAAATACCTTAAAGATAATACTCTTAAAACAAATGAGCCTTATAAAAAAGAATTATATGATAATTTAAAATGTAATAAATTTAAAATTAAAGATTTTTTAATTTTAAGATACCAAAATAATGATTTAAAAAACATTTTTGTGGATTATAATTTATGTAATAACTCTAAATATATTGAGTATAATTTATATGATAGTAAAGGGAAGTTAAACTTTACTCCAAAAATAGGTTATCAACAAAATAGCATAAAGGCTACTTTTGATGAAGTTCAATATAAGGAATCTACAAGCAGTCCTATATTTGGTTTAGAAATTGAATATTTACTTCCTTTTAATAAGAATAAATTTTCTTTAATTTTAGATCCAACTTTTACTACTATTAAATACAATAAATCTATTAACCAATATGTAGGTTATAATGATATGTATAAAATAGATATCAAAGATACTTTTACTTACTCAAGTATATCAATACCTATAGGAATACGTTATAACTTCTTTTTATTAAACCCTAATAATAAAATATATGTAAATGGAGGATATTCATTTGAATTACCAATTAAAAATAATTTCACATCTCATTATAAATCAGAAGCATTAAGCCTTGATTCAACATATAGTTATGATTTAAGTAGCCATGGAAGTCTAATGATTGGAACAGGTGTTAGAATTAAAAATATAAATGCAGAATTAAAAATTTTTCCAAAACGTGAATTGTTTTATAGCATTTCTAAGTACCAAAATTTAAATTTACAGTCAATTTGTATAGCAATTGGATATACTATTTAATTTAACATTTTTTTGATATCAAAGTAAAAGCAGTTCGTTTGAACTGCTTTTCTATATCTTATTTTCTTAATACCCTAACTTCTCTCTCACTCTTTCTAAAACACCATTAGCTATTATACTTGCTTTTGCTGCTCCTTCTTTAAGTAAAGCGTCTACTTCTTCTAGATTGTTGATATAGTAATTGTATTTCTCTCTTACTGTTTCGAATTTTTCAACTATCAATTCAAACAACGCTTGTTTTGCGTGACCGTAACCGTAATTTCCTCCTAAATAATTAGTACGCATTACCTCAGTTTGTTCAGGAGTTGCTAGTAGTTTATATAAAGCAAAGCAATTACACGTATCTGGATTTTTAGGTTCTTCTAATGGTGTACTGTCCGTTTGAATAGTCATTATTTGTTTGCGTAAAGCTTTATCATCAACAAACAAATTAATTATATTGTTTCTAGACTTGCTCATTTTATGTCCGTCTGTACCAGGTATAATCATTATCTCTTCATCAATCTTAGCTTCTGGCAGAACAAAAGTTTCTCCCATTTGATTATTAAATTTTGACGCAACATCTCTAGTTATTTCTAAATGTTGTTCTTGATCTTTTCCTACTGGAACTAGTTCCGCATCATATAATAAAATATCCGCAGCCATTAACATAGGATAAGTAAATAAACCCGCATTTACATCTTCTAATCTATCGGCTTTATCTTTGAAAGAATGTGCTAATTTTAACCTTTGGTATGGAAAAAAACAACTTAAATACCAAGCTAATTCCGTTGTTTGAGGTACATCTGACTGACGATAAAAAACAACTTTATTAACATCTAAACCACAAGCAAGCCAAGTTGCAGCTACACTATATGTATTAGCTCTTAAAGTTTTTCCATCTTTTATTTGCGTGATTGAATGTAAATCAGCAATGAAAAGAAAAGATTCATTAGTAGGATTATTAGCCATTTCTATAGCAGGCAAAATCGCACCTAATAAATTACCTAAATGTGGAGTTCCTGTACTTTGAATTCCGGTTAAGATTTTTGACATTTTTCTTTATTGTTTGCCACAAAAATAGCACTTTTACAGAAATGGTAAAAGGTTCTTAACAAAAGGTTGAATAATATTGTTATTTTTGGCACAAAGTTTTTAAAATGCATATTGTTTGAGTCTACTCCTGATAGTAGTGACATCCTTTTAAACTTAGTTTAAAAGATAAAACGAATAGCAGGAAAATGGTTTAAACAATTTACTAATGTTTGGTTCCTAATATATGAAAATACTAAAATATGCTTTTTGGATAATCTGGAGAATTTGGTTTTACCTTTTAGTAATTATTCCTATTCTTATCTTATTTCCAATATTATTCCTTACTATTCTTAGTGAAAAAACGTATCCTCAGTTCTTTTTTTTAGCACGATTTTGGGCGAAAATTATTTTGTATGGAATGGGGTTTTATCACAAAATAGAGTTTGAACAAAAACTAGAAAAAGGGAAAAGTTATATGTTAGTTGCCAATCATACTTCGATGACTGACATTATGTTAATGCTTTTGGTTGTAAAAAACAATCCGTTTGTTTTTGTTGGGAAAAAAGAATTAGCTAAAATTCCTGTTTTTGGTTTCTTTTTTAAGCGAGTTTGTATCATGGTTGATAGAAGCAGTAGCAAAAGTAGATTTAAAGTATTTGAGTTGGCTCAAAAACGATTACACCAAGGTTTAAGTATTTGTATTTTTCCAGAAGGTGGAGTTCCTGATGATGAAAGTATTGTTTTAGACGAATTTAAAGATGGTGCTTTTCGTTTAGCAATAGAACATCAAATTCCTATTGTTCCAATGACTTTTGTAGATAACAAAAAACGTTTTCCATTTCGTTTTTTTAGTGGGTCAACTGGAAGGATGCGTGTAAAAGTGCACTCTTTTATTGAAACTAATGGATTAACTCTTGAAAACCGACAAGAAACAAAGAAAAAAACAAGAGCAATTATTTTGGAAGAGCTTGAATCTTATTCTAAGTAATAATACTTTCAATTTTTGCAACTACTGTTTCAGGTAAAATAGTTCGCATAGCATCTTCGTATCCTTCTACTTTTTTATTTCCATAAACTGAAGTAGGTAATAAAGGGAATTGTTCTCTGTCAGCAGTAATACAATAATCACTAGGCTGGTTAAAAGGTTTAAAACCAGCATAAGGATGTGTTGCTCCCCAAAGTGTAATTACTTTTATTCCTAACATAGCTGCAATATGTGCGTTTCCAGAATCCATTGATAACATCACATCTAAATTTGATATTATATCTAATTCTTGATTTAATTTTAATTTACCCGCTAAAACAACAACATTTTCATGATTGTTTTGTAATTGATTTAGTAATTCTATTTCTTTTTTTCCACCTCCAAAGAGATAAATTGAATAAGTGGATTTCATAGCCAAATCATCAATTACTTTTTGCATTAAATCTAAAGAATATACCTTATTTTCATATTGAGCAAAAGGAGCAATTCCAATTATTTTTATTTCCTTTGAAAAAGGAATCGCTTTCAAAATTGCTTCTGATAAAATTGCTTTTTCTGGAAAAACAGGATGAATTAAATCGACTGAGAAACCTAATTTGTTAAATGTATCAACATGACGTTCAAACATAGATTTCACTGGTTTAAAAACCTTGTTTTCAAGTCTTGTTAGTTCTTTTTTTGCTTTCCTGCCTTTGTCAGTTGCTGCTACTTTTTTTCCAAAAAATAAAAATAAGATTCGAATGATTTTGGAACGTAATACATTATGCAAATCAGCAACAAAATCGATTTTTAGTTTGTTTAAATCTTTAAATAATCTCAATAAACCAAAAAACCCTTTGTGTCTTTTATTTAAATCAACTGCAAAGAAATCAATATTAGAAATATCTCTAAAAAAAGGTTCAAAAAAAGGTCTTGAAATTACTGTAATTTTAATTTCAGGATATTGTATAGAAAAAGCTCTCAACACAGGAACTGTCATTGCGACATCACCCATGGCTGAGAGCCTTATTACTAAAATATGCTTTGGTTTAGACATCTTAATTGATGACTATTTTTTATTTTGATACAATACAGGGTTTAATTCCTCGTCGTTGTACATTTTCATTTGTTTATACACTTTCATGTATTTATCCCCATTTTCGATATCTTCAATTAATTGACTAATAGAAGCAAACATATCATTTTTTTGATCTAATAAGACATTTAATTTTTCTTGACATTTTGCTCTATGTTCAGGTGAAGCTTCTACTCTATTTGCTTCTTCACTCATGTGATAAATTTTTAAAGCTAAAATAGATAGTCTATCAATTGCCCACGCTGGACTTTCTGTATTTATTTTTGCGTTTGGTTTTACTTGAACATCTGCATATTTTTGAAGAAAATAACTGTCTATATATTCTACCATGTCTGTTCTCACTTGGTTAGAAGCATCTATTTTACGTTTTAAATCTAATGCTGCAATAGGATCAATTTGTGGATCACGAATGATATCTTCATAATGCCATTGTACTGTATCAACCCAGTTTTTTGCAAATAGCAAATGTTCTATAGATCCTTTTTCATAAGGATTTTGTACAGGTTGGTACACGTCGTCAATAACGTGATATTCTTTAATAGAACGCTCAAATATTGGAAATGCAAATTCTGCAAACATGATTAAGTTGTTTAAAATTTCTACAAAAATAACGTTTTTTTGTACTTTTAGCCTGAAAATTAAAAACTAATCCTATGTATATTCATTATCTTTCTGAAGAAAACAGCATTTTAAATCATTTTTTAGCTCAAATTAGAGATGTTTCAGTTCAAAATGATAGTATGCGTTTTAGAAGAAATATAGAGCGAATAGGGGAAATAATGGCTTATGAATTAAGTAAAGTATTAGACTATAAAGATAAATCTGTTATTACGCCACTTGGAACAAAAGAAACCACTGAAATAACAAACAAAATTGTTTTATGTTCTATTTTGAGAGCTGGTTTAGCGCTTCATACTGGTTTTATGAACATTTTTGATAATGCTGATAATGGTTTTGTTTCTGCTTACAGACATCATCCTAATAATGATGATGAATTTATTATAAAAGTAGAATATCAAGCTGCTCCAAATTTAGAAGGAAAGACATTACTTCTTATTGATCCAATGCTTGCAACAGGCCAATCTATTGTTGCTGTTTTTGAAAAATTAAACGCTGAACAAAAGCCAAAGGAGATACACATTGCTGTTGCAATTGCTGCTCCAGAAGGTGTTCAATATTTACAAGATAATCTTCCTGAAAATTGCCATTTATGGGTTGCCGCTCTTGATGAAAAACTGAACGAAAAAAATTACATTATTCCTGGATTAGGTGACGCTGGAGACTTAGCATACGGAATTAAACTATAATTGCATTATAAAGAAAAATAAGCCTATAACTAAGAGAGAGTACAATGTTACTTCTTTTAAAATTTTATTTTCTAAATTTTCAATGAAATTAGCTCCCATAATTGATAATGGTGCCAAACAAAATATTAAACAACTATTATTCTTATCTGCTGAAAGGATATAAATTCCTACTCCTAAAAGAAATGAAAATAATATTTTCTTGTATGACGATTGCATGTTTAATGGTGTAGCATTAATTGTCATTATCATGCTTACAAAAAACAATATCGCTATTGATGAAAAAACAGCTAATGCAATATTTTGATATATATTTTCAAAATATGTAAAATCAAAACTGATATATGCTTTATTTAATAAAATCTCTAATAAAGTATTATCATTCATGAAATTAAACATGAAAAACAATATTATTACACTCAAAAATGCTATAACTGGTATTAACCAGTTTTTATAATCTCTTGATCCGTGTAGAATTATAGATATAAAAACTAATCCAATATATAGAGCGCTCCAAAAATGAAATAGTGCAGAAAGAAAAATCCAAAATGAAGCATCAAAAAACTTCTCTTGAGTACTTTTCATTGATTTCAGAGAAATTAATCTTCTTAAAGAAAGTAACAGGAAAAAATTTGAAATTAATATATTTTTATTTTTAAAAATAGAAGGAAAGAATAATAAGAAAATGAAAAATAGTAAAATAGCATAATTATCATTTCTTGTTAAAGTATTCTTTAGAGAAATAAAATTAACTAGAAAACAAGATGCTACAATGGAAACAAAATACATAGTTCCATATAAAAAGCCTTGCCATCCTTTAAATATGGAATGCGAAAATGTGTACGAAACAAAAGCTATTAAAAGTAATGTTCCAATAATTACATAATTAAATGGTCTTGTTTTATTAAAAACACTTGCTATCATCAGGATATTTTATATTTTTGTGATGTAAATATAATACTTTATCAAAATGAAATCATTTTTTGAAGGAATTGCATCACTATTTGTTGATTTTTTATTTGTTCCGTTCGATGGATTAAGAAAATTAGAATTGTCAAACTGGTGGGCAGCAAATACGTTAAATTGGATATTTATTTTAATTTGTTGTGGAGCTATGGTATATTGGATTAAACAATTAAATATATTCAAAGCTAACAATGAAGATGAGCAAGATACAACAGCTCATTCATTCTTAAAATAAAAATTCCTCAATTAAGAGGAACTTTATTTATAGATCAAAACCAATATCTTTACGATAATACATCTTATCAAATTGTAGTTTAGCTATACTTTGATAAGATTTTTTTATGGCTTCTTCGTAATTATCTCCATAAGATGTAACCGCAATAACTCTTCCTCCGTTTGTTAGCACTTTTTCATTTTCTAATTTTGTTCCTGCATGAAAAACAATAGAATCCGTAATTGTTTCTATTCCTGTAATTTCTTTTCCTTTTTCATAATCTTCAGGATATCCACCAGAAACCACCATAATTGTTGTTACGGCTCTTTCATCTATTTCTAGACTTATCTTATCTAATTCTTGTTTCGAAATAGCTTCAAAAATTTCAACTAAATCACTTTTTAATCTTGGCATTACAACTTCTGTTTCTGGGTCACCCATTCTAACATTATATTCAATAACCATAGGCTCTCCTTTTACATTAATAAGACCTATAAAAACAAAACCTTTATATTCAATATTATCTTTTTGTAATCCTTCAATTGTAGGTTTTACAATTCTATTTTCAATTTTATCTAAAAGTACTTTGTCTGCAAATGGAACTGGGGAAACAGCTCCCATTCCACCCGTATTTAAACCTGTATCACCTTCTCCTATTCTTTTATAATCTTTAGCCGTTGGAAGAATTTTATACGACTTTCCATCTGTTAATACAAAGCAACTTAATTCAATTCCATCTAAAAATTCCTCAATAACTACCTTTGAAGATGCTTGTCCAAATTTTGCATCAACTAACATACTCCTTAATTCTCTTTTAGCTTCTTCTAAATCTTGAAGAATTAAAACTCCTTTCCCTGCTGCTAATCCGTCCGCTTTTAAAACATAAGGTGCTTGTAATGTTTCTAAAAACAAACATCCTTTTTCAACTGTTTCAGCGGTAAAACTATCATATTTTGCTGTTGGGATATTATGTTTTACTAAAAACTCTTTTGCAAATTCTTTACTTCCTTCAAGTTGAGCTCCTATTTTTGATGGTCCAATTACTGAAATGTTTTCTAATAAATTATCTTCTTTAAAATAATTATAAATTCCTTTTACTAATGGATCTTCAGGACCTACAACAACCATTTCAATTTTTTCAGATAAAACAAATTCCTTTACTTCATCAAAATTATTTGGATTAATATTAATATTTGTTGCTATTGAAGCTGTTCCTGCATTTCCAGGAGCTACAAATAAAGAAGAACATTTTGTGCTTTGAAGCATTTTCCAAGCTAAAGCATGTTCACGTCCACCAGAACCTAATAATAAAATTTTCATTGTGTTGTGTTGTTTTTATCCGAATACGATTCAGATTCTATTTAGTATTTCGCAAAAATACTTCGTTTTCAATAGAAAAAAAAGTTTCAATAGAATAGTTTATCGATTCTGCTTTTTATATTTTTGAAATTAAATTTCTGATATGTTCAATTTATTTAATCTTACTTTGAAACTAAATGGCTTTCCTATTGAAAAAGCTAGAATTGAACTAAATAAAATTTTAAAAATTCCTGCTGAAAATTATCAAGGATATATTGAAAATAAAAAAAGAGAAATTGCTGTTTATCACTTAAAAAATAACTCTTTCTATCAAAATCTTGTTGGAACTAATACGTTTAAAAATTGGAATGACTTACCTGTTATTACTAAAAATGATTTACAAAAACCATTACACGAAAGATTATCGAAAGACTATATAAAAAAAACTGTTTTTATAAATAAAACATCTGGGTCTAGTGGTGATCCATTCATTTTTGCAAAAGACAAAGAAGCTCATGCTATAACCTGGGCTTCAATTATCTATAGGTTTGGGTGGTATAATATTAATTTCAATTCGTCTTATCAAGCTCGTTTTTATGGAATCCCTTTAGATTTCTTAGGATATAGAAAAGAAAGATTAAAAGATATTTTAAGTAAGCGATATCGTTTCCCTATTTTCGATCTATCAGATGTCGTCTTAGCTAAAATTCTTCAAAAATTTCAAGAAAAAAAGTTTGATTACATCAATGGCTATACTAGTTCGATTGTCTTATTTGGAAAATATCTTAAAAAGAAAAACATTGTTTTAACTGATGTTTGTCCAACATTAAAAGTTTGTATGGTAACCTCTGAAATGTTATTTGAAGAAGATAAAATACTATTAGAAAAATATTTAGGTGTTCCCATTGTAAATGAATACGGAGCTTCAGAATTGGATTTGATTGCATTTCAAAATCCTCAAGGAGAATGGCAAGTGAACAGTGAAACCTTATTTGTAGAGATATTAGATGAAAACAATCAACCAGTTGCAAATGGTACAGAAGGGAAAATAGTTATTACATCTTTATTTAACAAAGCACATCCTTTTATTCGCTATGAAATAGGTGATATTGGAATTTTAGATGAGGCCAGCACTTCGAAAATGCCAATTTTAAAAAAATTAATAGGACGCACAAGTGATATTGCTATTCTCCCAAGTGGAAAAAAGTCTCCTGGTTTAACTTTTTACTATGTTACCAAAAGTATCATTGAAGATGATGGAAATGTAAAAGAATTTATTATTCGTCAAACTAAACTAGACACCTTTGAAATAGATTATGTTAGTTCTACTAAATTAACTTCACTACAAATTCAAAAAATTGAAAAAGCAATTGCTACATATTTAGAATCTGGATTGCATTTTACGTACAATCGAAAAGACGTTTTAAAACGAACTGCAAGAGGAAAATTAAAACAATTTGAATCTTTACTTTAATTCCTATATTTCATAAAACCTCTATACATCCAATGCAACATATAATATACTGATTGTAAAAAGTTTAGATTTTCAACTTCTCTATAAAACTGCCATTGGTATTTTATTAAATCTGCTTTTTTTCTAGAAAGGGAGTTTTTGCGAATACGGTAAATTGCCTGTGTTTCTTGAATACCATAAGCATAAGGAGTTGCTTTTAAATATTGTAACCATAATCCCATATCCTGACGTTTTCTAATTAATGGCATGAATTTTTTTCCTAGCCTTTTTATATCTACGAATGCTGTCAAACAACTAATGGAATTGGATTTCAAAATATCAGTATATGTAGCTTTTTTAGGAACAATAAAATCAGAATATATAAACTCTAATTCTTCATTTGCTCTTTTATAAGAAGAAAACACAAAAGAGATTTTTGTTTCTTTTATTGTCTTTACACTATTTTTAATAAAATCTGGAAACCAAATATCATCTGCATCAATAAAAGTTAAATATTGCCCTTTAGCATCTTCTATTCCTCTATTTCTAGCTACAGCAGCACCTGAGTTTTTATCTAATTTATAAAATCTAATTCGATTATCCTTTTTAACTACAAGTGAAATTATTTCTTCTGTATTATCTGTAGAACCGTCATCAACAATAATCATTTCCCAATTAGTATAGGTTTGATTTCTAACTGATTGAATAGTTTCATCTATAAATTTAGCTGAATTAAAGGTTGGAGTTATTATGGATACCAATTCATTCATTAATATGCTTTTTTATCTCCTCTAATGGCATTTAATACTGTAAGAATAACAATCTTCAAATCTAGAAGTAATGACCAATTTTCAAGATAGAAAATATCATATTTCACTCTATTTCTAATATCTCTGTCATTTTCAACTTCCCCTCTGAACCCATTAGTTTGCGCTAAACCTGTAATCCCTGGTTTGATAAAATGCCTTACCATAAATTTATCTACACTTTTCGCATACATTTCGGTATGACTAACCATATGAGGTCTTGGACCGACAACAGACATATTCCCTAAAAATACATTAAAAAATTGTGGTAATTCATCAATACTTGTTCTGCGAATAAAAGCTCCAATTTTAGTTACTCTTGGATCGTTTTTTTGAACCTGTTCTAAATCTGCCAATGGGTTTAATCGCATAGAACGAAATTTATAGCAATAAAACTCTTCATAATTAAGACCATTTCTTTTCTGTTTAAAAAACACAGGTCCTTTAGACTCTATTTTTATTAATACTGCTAACAGAGGCATTAGCCACGATAATAGACCTAAAATAATAAATATCGAGAATAAAATATCGAAAATTCTTTTTATTATTTTATTAGTTGGTTGATCTAGTGGAATATTCCTTAATGAAATAATTGGTATATAGCCATAGTAATCTAAAATTAAATTTCTAGACAAAATATCCTTACTATCCGGTAAAAATTTAATCTTCTTTAAGTTGTTATCACAAAAATCAACGATTTGATTAATTTCATTATTACTTAAACTTGATAAAGAACAATATATTTCGTCAATTTTTTCTTCTAAAATAAAATTAAAAACTTCTTTAAACTCTCTTTGTTTTTGGTTTTTAAAATCAAAAACAAATTCTAATTTATAACCATAATCAATATTTTTATTAAAAAAATCAATTAATTGATTTACTCTCTTACCATTTCCAATAATAACCACTCTCCTAAAATTACCTCCAAAAGCTACCCTAAACTTCTTTAATAGAAAAAAAACAGAAAATTTTATTAATGCAATAATAACTATTGATATAGTTATATATAAAACCATTTGTGATGGTCTTGAGAATTTATAAAAATATCCTAAATAAGCAAACCCAAAAATTAAAAATAAAATATATTGTTTAATAATTTTACCTAAAATTTGGATAATCTTCGTAAAACGAAAAACTTCGTAAAAAGCTACATTCCATGCTATAATCAGCCAAAATAAAGTAAGAAATAGATGAAAATTAGTACTATTTATACTTGGTAAAAAGAAAGGAACTAGCAAATTGATAATTAAAACATCAATTACATACAAAAAAGGTCTTATATAACCTGAATACCTACCTGTTTTTGGTGACAAAATTAATAAATGTATTTAGTGAAATCTTTATGTTCTTCTTTTACTAACTCTTCAGTAGAAAGTGATCTAAAATAATCATAAGTAATTTTCATTCCTTCTGCTCTTCCAACTTTAGGTTCCCAATTTAAAATTTCTTTAGCTTTTGTAATGTCTGGTTGTCTTTGTAAAGGATCATTCATAGGTAAGTCTTTATAAATAATCTTTTGAGTCGTACCTGTCAACTTAATTATTTCTTCTGCAAAATCTTTAATAGTAATCTCATCTGGATTTCCAATATTTATTGGTAAATGATAATCCGAATGTAATAACCTCCAAATACCTTCAACTTGATCATCTACATAACAAAATGATCTTGTTTGACTTCCATCTCCAAAAACTGTTAAATCTTCTCCTCTTAAAGCTTGACCTATAAACGCAGGAATTACACGACCATCGTTTAATCGCATTCTAGGTCCATAAGTGTTAAAAATCCTCAATATACGAGTTTCAACTCCATGAAAAGTATGATAAGCCATTGTAATGGACTCTTGAAAGCGTTTAGCTTCATCATAAACTCCACGTGGACCAATAGTATTTACATTTCCATAATATTCTTCTGGTTGTGGATGAATTAAAGGATCTCCATAAATTTCTGAGGTAGAAGCTATCAATATTCTTGCTTTTTTTACTCGAGCTAATCCCAATAAATTGTGTGTCCCCAAAGAACCTACTTTTAAGGTTTGAATGGGTATTTTTAAATAATCAATAGGACTTGCTGGCGAAGCAAAATGTAAAATATAATCTAACTTTCCAGGAACGTGTACAAATTTGGTAATATCATGGTGGTAAAACTCGAAGTTTTGCTCTTTAAATAAATGCTCAATATTTTTCAAATCACCTGTAATCAGGTTGTCCATTCCAATTACAAAATAACCTTCTGCTAAAAATCGATCACAAAGGTGAGAACCTAAAAACCCCGCTGCTCCTGTTATTAAGATACGTTTCATTTTGTTGTTGTTAATTTAGGTTGCGTCATAAAAAGACAATAAAAAACAGTAAAAAATACCACTCCTCTTTGACGCCACAAAAATGATTCGGTCAAAAATAAGCTTATCATTAGAATTGTAAAAGCAATATGTATAAAATCTTTTGATTGTAACGCTTTTTTCAATGAAAAAAACAAAAGCAACATTAAATGAGTAAAGCCTATAAACCCTAATTCGACAAAGACTTGCACATATTGATTGTGAAAATTCTTTTTTTGATACCCTTCGTTAATTGTATCTCCCAAAAACACATTGTACTTTATTCCTTTTTCTTCTAATTTTATTTGGGATGCATTAAAGCCGAGTCCTTCCCAAAATGCTTTTTCTTCTTTTATGATCTCCAAACACATTCGAAATTGATATATACGAAAAGCCAAAGCTGGAAAAAAATCATTTGGACTAAACTGCTCATTATTCCAAGCTTCATAAAGAGTCACTTTATGGTTTGTTTTTGACAACTCTGGAATTACATTATGTCCAATTACTTTTTCAGTATTCGTTTTAAATTCTTCGTTAATATAATCCTTTGTTTGCTTATAAAAGCCTAAAATCAAAGCTAAAATCAATACTAGCACACTATTTCGTAATCGCATTCTGTTTGCGCTTTTCGAAAAGAAAAAAAAGTATAAAAGCAATAAAAACAAGCATGTAAACAATACAATACTAGATGAAAGTAAAACCAAAAATACCGCTAAAATAAAAACACACAGCCAATTATAAATTCCTTTCTTTTTAGTTGTCAAAAAATAGAAAAAAGCAATTGCCACAAAAGCGGATACATGAACTGCATTTAAGTTTTTAGGCACCAATCCCATATCGGAAATATAGTTGCCATGATTAAAGAAAACAGAGCTGTTTTTATAAACAAAAAATCGTATTATAGCTCTTATCAAAAAAGCCATTGAAACAACTACCGCTAGGTATGAGTACGTTTTTAGAACGGATTCTTTTACATGGGTAGTATCAAACTTGATTGCTAAAAACAACAGAGGAATAACCAATAAAAAAACGGTTCTAGGTATTGAATACAACGTTAACATTGGTTGCATACTCCAAAAAAAAGACGTTACAATCCAAAAAAACAATAAAATAGGTAATGCTAAAAGCGTATTCCAAATAATAGGTTTTTTAAAAAAAATAACCGTATATATAAATCCTATTAAAACGGCTATATTACTTGCTGGAATCGGTAAAAAACCGGAAATGGCTAAAAAAATAACTAGAAAATTAAATTTCTCTTGGCTTTTTAAAAATCGAACTACACTATTTAGCATATTTATTCATTAAATATTGCAATTTAAGTATTTTTTATTTTACAATGAGTACAAATTAATAATCTAAAAACAATATATATACCTTGATTTTATCTAAATTAAAAATTTATATGGTATAAAATATGATTTTAATTTACATAAATCGTATGTATTACGTGATTTACTTCTTAAGTTTATTGAAACAAAACAATGTATCTTGATTAGTAGTTTGAAGTTCAGAAACGTCGATATGCAAATTTATATTTGTAGATGATTTAGATTAGTTTAGTGTTCCCTTAATTCAAAACTATAATAAATACCTAAAAGCAAACAATTTATACTAGTAAAGTTAACTATAAAAGAATTGACAAAATCTATAAAAAAACGTTTAATTTTGAAAGAAAATTAATTTTTGAAGTACATTACAAAAATTATTAGGTGTTTCTAAATTTATAACCTAAGTGGAAATATAAAGCATATTTAAGCAATGTATTGGGGAAATTTTAGCATGAAAACATTTGAAAACGAATACTTGATACTTCAATAAAAAGAATAAGACGGACGGAAGTTATCTATCTTATTCTTTTTTATCTCAATTTTACTATTATTTACTATAATAAACTTCAAGTTTTGGCTTAACTTCATCAATATCAATATTACTTGAGTAGAAAGTAGCAAAAGCTTGTTCCGATAGGGTTTCAGCTTTAAGAGAAAAAATTAGTGGCAAGTCAAATTTATATTCACTTGATGAATATTTTACAAGATTTGTAATATCTATTTTAATTTTTTTTTCATCTTTATTATCTTTATTTCTGTATAAACTATAAATATCTTTATAAACAATTGGCTTATTATTCCAACTAAAGTCCGCTTTGAACGGTTCATCAATCAAAGCGATCTTTAACTGATTTGCTCCAAAATTTTCTTCTGGATAAGGTTTTAATACAACAAAAGCCGAATCAATTTTGTGCTTACAAAAAAAGTTCTCTGTTTTAAAATTTATTACAAATGAAGAATTACTAATTCCATCTCCTAAATTATTAAAACTTGCAACTAACTTGTCCCATCTCACAGATTCATTAGGATAAGATGAATGTAACATTATAGTGTCATCTTTATCTAAACCAAAAGTTTTAATCTTGACAACATTTTCTTCATTTTTGCTTTCATCCTTACATGAATAAATAAACAATGTAGTTATTAATACCAATGCAATCTTTTTAATTTTCATAGAAATAATTTTAAACAAATTTATGTAAATCTTTTGATTATGGTCTATCTTTATGGCCTAATTTTAAACATTACGATTTTGGTTGTAGTACATGTTGTAGAAGCTTTAGGAGGAGGAGTTTACACCTATTTTAAAGATTTAACCTCACACTTTTCTAAGGAAGATGATATAAAAACTATCATTTTTTTTAGTAAAAACAGAAAAGAAATTGACCCAAAAAATTTGGAATTGATTACCAATCAGAATGTTGAACTTGTAGAAGTGGATATGTGTCGAAAACTAAATCCACTTCAAGACTATAAATCCATTTTAAAGCTCCGCAAACTATTAAAAAAGTACAATCCGGATATTGTACACCTTCATTCTTCAAAAGCGAGTGTTTTAGGGCGAATTGCGGCTTTAAATATTGTTTCAAAAGAAAGAGTATTCTATACTCCTCATGGTTATTCTTTTTTAAGTAAAGAATTTTCCAATTCTAAAAAGAAAGTGTTTTACTTTATTGAAAAATACATTCAAAGAATATTTGGCGGTATAACCCTTGCTTGCGGTGATACCGAATATGAAATTGCACAAAAAATTGGAAAAAGCGTATTAGTCCGTAATGGTATTATTGTAGACAAATTAAGTGCCTTTAAAAAGCCTATTAAAAATAATGTTTTAACAATTGGTATTATTGGAAGAATTAGTTTTCAAAAAAATCCAGACTTATTCAATACAATTGCGTTACGATTTTCAAAATACAATTTTATTTGGATTGGAGATGGTGAATTAAAAAGTCAACTGACTGCGACAAACATTACTATTACAGGATGGTCATTAGATCAGGTAGAAGTAATGAGTCGTCTTAATTCTATCGACGTATATTTACAGACCTCATTGTGGGAAGGCTTACCAATCGCTCTTTTAGAAGCTATGGCGCTTGAAAAACCCTTGGTTGCAACGAATATTATCGGAAACAAAGATATTGTAGTTCATAATGAAAATGGTTATTTATTCAATTGTATTGAAGAACTTGACATCCAATTCAAAAAATTAGAAGACGAGAGAACAAGAAATGAAATGGGAGCAAATGGCCTTAAGCGTTGTAAAGCCCTTTTCAATACTACAACTAATTTTAATCAGATGAAATCAATTTATTTGAATACCATTTCAAATGCATAACAATAAAGATTGAATAGAAAAATCCGCTAAATCCTATACCATCAAAACGATTTAAAAAATCATCAGTGAGGTTTGATATTGAAAACAAAAGTGCAAATGCAATTATCAATCCATTCTTTAATGTAATTCCTAAGTAAAACTGACCTAAAATATAACAAACCGTTAGGATAAGCCCAATAAAACCAAACTTTAAATAATAATTTAAATATTGATTATGGGTAGCAAATTCATATTTAGCTAAAAAAAATTGATTGGTATCTTTAAAATATTTGATTAAATCTTGATTTGCATCAGAAGCCCCCACTCCTACTAAACAATTCTCATTGGCTAATTCCAAAGCGGATTTCCAAATTGATAATCGATTTACCAAACCGTTGTAAGCATATATTTCAGGATGTTCCATTTCGTCTAATTTCCCTACTTTATCTAAATTTGAAAAAGTAAACGTTGTATACTTTTCGATCATAAAAGGATTACTGTATACAGTAATCGTTATAATTGTTAACAGCATTAACAGAACCCCAAAAGTAGCGAACAAAGCCTTTTTAAAATTGAGCTTTTTTTTAATTTCATAAAAAATCATAACCATAAAGCACAATAATAGACACAACAACGAAACTCTTGTATTAACTACTAAAACATGCATTGATGCAACTAATACCAAACTTAGGTTGATTATCTTTTTTTTTATTGAACTCTTCCTAATAAATGTTTGAATTAAAAAATAAAGATTTACACAAGCCACAAAAACTAATTGAAAATTTATTGCTGGTGCGTGTACTTTGAACGATTGCGTAAACACATACCCTACCTCCCACAAGTCTATACCATTTAAATACTTTTGCATATATTCTTGAAACACAATAACAAATCTAATTTCTAAAAGCAGTAAAATAATGGTCATACTCACAGCATAACGTCTTAATAGCAGATTTACGTTTACTCTCTTATAATGCCCTATTATAAAAAAAGCAAATACTAATAATGAAATGTATTTTAACAACGATTTTATACCTCTATCTAATTCGTCATTATTCCAAAAAAACATCACTTCCAGGAGTAAAGGAATCAGCATTAATAAAGCAATTTTCCAAATTTGTTTATTTAATTCTGGACGTTTAAAAAAAATTAGGTTAAATGATACAAATAAGATAATTGCAAAATTACTCAACTTTCCAAATGGCAATGCGATTGAAACAATTAATAACAAAAAATTATATATGCGATTGAACTTCTTTTCTGAAATTTTCATAATAAAGTAAATAATAAATTAAAGGAAAAACTCCTATTTTATGTCGCACTGCTGATCCTAAATCAGGTTCAAACACTCCTTGTATAATAAAGTATGCAAAAAGGAAAAGCATCAACCAATATTCTGTGGATAATTCTTTTTTGTGTTTTATTAAGCTGTAAAAACGAACCAAAAGAATATAGAAAAGAAAAAACTGCCAAACTATAAATACTAAAATTTGAGGTTTCAAAAAATGCTTTAAACCATTGATAGGTAAATTCACCGAAAAGAAACCATAAACAATACTTACCGCTTCCCCGTACCAAGTATTTGGTTCAATAGGAGATTTTAGTATAGAATTTGAATCAATCATTCCTCTTTCCTCGTTTAACTCCTCTCTTGTTTGCTGTGAAAAATGTTTTCCTTTTACAATGCCATAACTAATAGACATGAAAATCATGATAGTCAATCCTGCTAAAAAACTAGATGCTACTTTATTCTTAACATTAACTTTTGTCAATAAATTCATTCCAATTGCCACAATGGGTATGAATATAAAGTAGGGTCTAAAAATGAAGCTAAAAATTAAAAACAAATAGATTCCTATTCTTATTTTTTTGGAAATAGTATTCCTATGGTTGATAAAAATATAAACAAAATACCATATAAAAATAAATGTTATAAATTCTTTAGAAGGCATTCCTATAAAAATGGCAATCATCAAAAGAGCAAGATAAACCAATAGGTTTTTAACCGTGACCAGATGAAAGTCTTTGGGGATCCCAATTTTTCGCAACAAATAATACAATATTGGCAACTGTATAAGCGCCACCATACTAAACGGTAAATATTTTAAACCGGTGTACTTATAAAAAGACATAGAAAAAGGATAACTTCCAATTAAACCTATTTCATTGTACTTATCATATATTATAGTATAAGCATCACTAAAAAACCTATTTGGTAAAACAAAAGGGAATAGTATACTTAAAAATAATATTATACCTATTAATAGATAGAAACTAAAAACATTTTTATTTACTTTCAAATCAATTCTTTATAAAGATTTATATGATTTTCAATCATTCTATCAAGTGAGAATTCTTGTGCTCTTAGATAACATTTTCTTGATATTTCAGAATAGAAATCTTGATTCTTGTATAACTTTAAAATTTGCTCTGACAGTTCTACTTCGTTACCTTTTTCAAACATAAGTCCATAATTACCAACAATCTCCCTAACTCCATCAATATTAGATGATACAACTGGCTTCATACAAGCCATCCCTTCTAACAAAGTAATTGGCAACCCTTCAATATTAGTAGAAAGAATCAATATTCTACTTATATTAATCAATTCATTTATATCGTCTCTATATCCTAAAAATGTTATTCTATCAATAAGGTTTAATTCACTAGCTAATTTTTCGCAATCCCTTTTTGTTTCTCCATCACCTACAAGAGTTAATCTAATATAATCTGGTAAAAGTGTCATAGCTTTAATTAATGTTTTTTGGTCCTTTTGATAAGTAAACCTAGAAACTTGTATTAAATCTATCTGCAATTTTGAATCATTTTTAGGATAAAATTTTTTAAAATCAATTCCATTAGGTATTACAATAATTTTATTCTTTGATGACTTTAATGTTCTTAATAAACTAATCTTTACATCATTCGAAACTGCAATTATCTTTTTAATTTCTTTGCAAATCAAATAATCTGTTTTTTTAAAAATTGAATATTTCGATCTTCTGTTAAATGTACTATGCTCTGTATACACAATTTTAATTTTAGAAAATGAAATCTTCTTCGCAATGGCAACCCAATAAAAAGATGGAAATAAATGAACATGAACTAAGTCATATTTCTTTAAAAAGGGTATTATTTTAAGAGAATTTATCGGATTATAAATATTAATATTCATGTAATATATTTTACACAGTTTTTCAACCTTCATTTCTAAAGAAGTATTTGTTTTTTCAAAAACTAAAACTTCAACATTTATATTCTTTTTTTTTAATCCTTCAATCAGATTAAAGACAACTGTCTCTGCTCCTCCAAAATTAAAGTTATTTATTATATATAGAATTTTCATTTCCTTTTTACATATTTAAAATATTCCCATTTTAATTTTATCTTTTATAAAAACATAAAAGACACAAAGTAAAATCCAAAAGATATTTGTTATCGAAAAACTAATTGCCGCACCAAGCATTTCATATTTAGGAATCAAAATAATATTTAGAATAATATTTATTAATAAAGCCAAAAACATTATTCTTTTAAAAACTATCTGTTTATTGGTCATATTCATATACATTGGTATCACTCCAAAAAAAGATGCTATAATTTGAGATAAAACTAGCAATTTTAGAGCTGAATCTGCTAAAATATAATCCGCCCCAAATATTTTTAAAATGGTTTCACTAAATAAAATCAATATCACTCCACCTATAAAATTAATTATAAAAATAAGTCTATTACTTCTCTTTATAACCACGGTTAATTCTTCTACTTTTTTTAACTCGTAAAGCTCGGCTATCTTAGTTGAAGCATTAATACCGAAAGAAATAATAACCATACTCATAAACGTCATTAATTTAATTGCTAACGAATAATAAGCCACAACAGCGTCTCCAAAGTGCCTTTTTAATAAAAAAACATCTACACTGAGTAACAAAAAAAAAATCAAACTACTTAAACCCATAGAATATGAAGACTTAATGATTTTTACTTGATTTACTTCATTACAAAAATCTAAATGTTCACCTTCTATTTTAACTAACTTAATTAAAATTATAATCAAGGTTATAATTGCTAAAAAGAAAAAACCATATATGAAAAAATCTATTAAACATTCTGGATTTCCGTGAAAAGTGAGTAAAATTGACCCTATAAAAACAGGAAAATATTTAAATGTATTTCTAAAAAGTTCAGACAAATAAACATCTCCTAAAGCTCTTATGAATTCAGTATTATAAAGTGTTAACACATTAAAAAATAAAAGAAAAATACACTTATAAATGATGTTGTATGTAGATGAATCATTAAAAAAACTATCTACAAAATTTTTATCTACTAATAGAAATAATAATAATAAACATAAAGAAGTCATGAATAATATTTTCAAATTATTTATATATAGCTTCTTTAAAACAGAAAATGAATTTAGTGCTCTTAACTTTCCAGCAAAAAATAAAACAGATTGATCTGTTCCTAATAAAGCAATACTCCCAACTAATAATAGAAAAGTTCGTGTAAAATCGTATTGCCCTACTATTTTAGGACTATAATTATGTGTCAAAAATAGAGTAAAGCCAAAAAGCGTTATGACACCAAAAACACGCAAAATCAAAGTTATAATACTTTGCTTTATTAATGTATTCGAATTTATTTTTGTTAAAAGTTCTTTTATTTTTTCCAAAATTAATTATAAATAAGACTACCTGTAAATAATTGATTTACATCAATTGATACTGGGTTATTTTTCAAAACTACATTTCCAGTAGCATAAATTGCTCCTGTTAATGAGTTTATAGAATATACTGTTAAATCATTACTGCCTCTATGAAAAATTTCCATCGTATTTACTCTAAAATTTTCTCCTTCAAAACGACCATCACCCCAAGAAAAGAAAAGTATAACTGAATTACTTAATCCGTTAATATAAAAATTACTTAACCCATTAGTTTCCACATAAAATTCTTCGCAATCAACATCTAAATAAAAATCTCCCGTTCCAGCCCCAGTTCCACCGTAACCATCACCTATTGAGTACAACCTCAACTCTGGGAAATGCAACATCCCATCACTCTTAATCTCTTGTTCTGTTTTACAGTGAATTTCAGTTAAATTTGGAACAGTTACATAAACAGTCGTCAATCCATAATCACGAGCAATGTTACAAGTTGAATTATCTTTAACAATTAACATGTCATCAACTACTTTAACGTCCAAATCATCAATTATGTTATCACTTGTTTCAACTCTTATTTCATAATTTGGTCCTTCTTTAATTACTAAGCCAACTCCGTCATACACTTTTACTTTTGTAAAATCTTCTAAAGAAAAGTTCTGCGAAATTCTATTTCCATTACCCTTAAAGCAGTCTTCTGAAATACCACAACTTGTGATTATAAATAGTAATAAAAAGGATAATATACTTAATTTTTTCTTCATTATAATCGAATTCCTAATGTTACTTCAATTGCTTCTGCTCTTCCTCCGTGTGTTTTTAATCCAACTCCAGAAAATAATTCTTTGGTAATATAATACTTTGCTCCTACTCGTTGATAAATATCAATTTCGTAATTAAATGGTTTATATACATAATATCCAAATTGCATTTCAATTGACAATTTATTTATAAATAATTCATGGCCAATAAATAATCCTATTCTTTTATAATCAACGTCTGCTTCACTATACGATTTATGTCCTTTTGGAAAAGCAACTGAAACAAATTGGATATAATCTTGCAAATATCGTGAAAAGAAAACATCTGTTCCGAATTGTAATGCACTTTTTCTGCCTATTCTCTTATCAGCATATAAACCTATATGATAAAATTGTCTCTGTCCTAAATGAGGAACAGGTCCTTCTGAAATGCCTGTTCTAAATGCTATATTATATTTTATTTTTTCTTTGTACGTTTCTCTACTAGGTAATGTATCTTTTATAAACTCTTGATATTCATCAAAGTTATAATTTAATCCCACATTTAATGCAATGGTATTAATTCCACTATTTGGTGCCTTAAACCTTCCATTTGAAAAATGTGTTAACATAAAACCAGCTTGGAAACCTATTCTATTTAGAATATTATCTTTTTTATATTGCAACATAAAGTAGGTATTATCCATCACTTTAGTTCCAAATGCATTGTTTTTGTTATTTGTTTCTTTATTATATGGGTTTGAAGTTACTCCAATGCCTTGCGAAATACGAAACATTAAATTCCTTTTCAAAAAATAAAAATTATAATGTAACCCTAAAGCAAAATTATAACCAAGGTATTTGTTTTTAAAATCTAAATAATGAAAAGAAATTCCATAATCTGGATAATTATAAACTTGTTGCCATTCTTTTTTACCATAGGTTTTCCAGTTATAACTTAACATGAATCCGTCAGGGTGGCCAGAAATTAAATGTCCAATATCATTAGTATGTTTATATACATTTCCTCTAAATAACTGTGCATCAAAATATGTTGTATTTTTCTTATCCTGAGCGATGGAAAGTAACACATTAAAAAAAACAATAAATAAAAAACTATATTTCATTATATTTTTTTAATTGTTGTAAACATACAGAAAGACTATCTCTCCAGTCATTAATTTTAATTCCAAATATCGTTTTTATTTTAGTTTTATCTAAAACACTATATTTTGGTCGTTTTGCAGGTGTTGGGTATTCTTTAGTTTCAATTGGTTTTAAATTTATTTGAATATTATTTATTCTGAAAATTTCCTTTGCAAAATCATACCAAGTACATTTTCCTTCATTACTAAAATTATAGATTCCAAATAATTTAGAATGTCCAACATTAAAAGAAAGAATAATTTTTATTAATGCTTCGCTTAAATCCACAGCATTCGTTGGTGTTCCGATTTGATCATTTACAACAGATAATGAATCTTTTTCTGATGCTAATCGCAACATTGTTTTTATGAAGTTATTTCCAAATTGTGAATATACCCAAGAAGTTCTTATGATGAAATGTTTTTCCCAAGTTCCTTGAATTACTTGTTCCCCTTGTAATTTAGTTAATCCGTATATTCCCGTTGGAAAAGGTACGTCAGTTTCTCGTAGACCAAGCCCACTTTTTAATGGTAAACGTAATTCTCTATCATAAAAAGCTTTTCCATTTAAAAAATAAGCATCAAAGACAAAATCGGTCGAAATATGAAGTAAAATTGTATCAAACTCTTTACACGTTAAAGCTAAATTTTCAGCTCCATTTGTATTGATTGCAAATGCTTTTTCTGGTTCGCTTTCCGCTTTATCTACCGCTGTATAAGCTGCTGTATTAACACAGAAATTAGGTTTATATTGATCGAAAACAGCTTTACATTGTACTAAATTAGTAATATCCAATTCCGATGAATTACAAAATACAAAATCGATTGTAGAATATTTTCCTGCAACAAATTGAATTGCTTGACCTAATTGTCCATTCGCTCCAGTAACTAGAACTACCATACTTTCCTTGATTTTTCTATAGCTGGTAATCCTCTATCTTTTTCAGAAATAATTAATTCATTAGTTGGAAAATCCCAATTAATATTAATTGTTTTATCATTAAAAATAATACCTCCTTCTGATGATGCATTATAAAAATTATCACATTTATAAAAAACAATAGCCGTTTTACTCAAAGCTAAAAAACCATGGGCAAAACCACTTGGAATAAAAAATTGTTTTTGATTCTCTTCAGTTAATAAAACCGATATATATTGTCCATAAGTTTTAGATTCTGGACGAATATCTACTGCAACATCTAAAACTTCTCCTTGTAACACACGTATCAATTTATTTTGAACATGTACTCCACATTGATAATGTAAACCTCGCAGAACACCTTGAGTTGAAAATGATTGATTATCTTGTACAAAATTGATTTTTTGTCCAATTCCTTTATGGAAAGTTTCTTCATTAAAACTTTCCATAAAATATCCTCTTTCATCTTTAAAAATGGTAGGTTCAAGTATAAAACACCCTTCTATTTTTGTTTCTATAAACTTCATTTACTTTTTTAATAAGCTCATTAAATGTTTTCCATAACCGCTTTTTAATAATAGTTCTGCTGACTTTTTTAATTGGCTATCATCTATAAAACCCATTTTATACGCTGCTTCTTCAATAGATCCTATTTTTAATCCTTGACGTTCTTCTATGACTTGTACAAATTGACTAGCTTGCATTAATGAGTTAAAAGTTCCAGTATCTAACCATGCTGTTCCTCTATCTAGGATACTTACTTTAAGTTTTTCTTGTCTTAAATATTCTTTATTAATATCTGTAATTTCAAGCTCACCTCTATCACTTGGTTTTATATTTCCTGCTATTTCAACAACTGAATTATCATAAAAATAAATACCTGGAACAGCATAATTTGATTTAGGTTTTAAAGGTTTTTCTTCTATAGATAGCACTTTCCCTTCTTTATTAAAATCAACTACACCATAACGTTCTGGATCATGAACGTGATACGCATAAACAATTCCTCCATCTGGATCATTATTAGCTTGAAGTAATTCTGCTAAACCTGTTCCATAAAAAATATTATCCCCTAAAATTAAAGCTACTTTATCTTTTCCAATAAACTCTTTACCAATTATAAAAGCTTCTGCTAATCCATTCGGGTTTTCTTGAATTGCATATTCAAATCGACATCCTAACTTTTCCCCATCTCCTAATAATTTTTGAAATAAAGGCAAATCATGTGGTGTTGAAATAATTAATATCTCATTAATTCCTGCCCAAATTAAAGTTGAAAGCGGATAATATATCATAGGTTTATCATAAACAGGCATTAATTGTTTACTTACAGCTAATGTTAATGGATGTAATCTAGTACCCGAACCACCTGCTAATATTATTCCTTTCATCTCTTTTATCTTTAATTTTTGATTTATAAAAACACCTTAAACTTGAATTTTTTTCAGATACCAATCAACTGTTTTTTCTATACCTGTTTCAAAATTTTCATCTGCTTTCCAACCTAATTCTTTTTCAATTTTAGTTGCATCAATTGCATACCTCTTATCATGACCTGGTCTATCTTTTACAAATGAAATTAAATCTTTATAATTTCCTTCCTTTCGAGGCACTTTATTATTTAATATATCGCAAATTTTATCTACGATATATAAATTATTACGTTCATTTCTTCCTCCAATATTATAAGTTTCCCCTGCTTTTCCTTTTTTAAAAGCCAATTCTATACCTTTACAATGGTCCAATACATATAACCAATCACGTACATTTTTTCCATCTCCATAAATAGGAATGTTTTCTCCTATTAGAGCCTTTCGAATAATTGTAGGTATTAGTTTTTCATTATGTTGTTTTGGTCCATAATTATTTGAACAATTTGTGGTAACGACATTCATTCCATAGGTATGGAAATAACTTCTAACAATCATATCTGAACCTGCTTTTGATGCTGAATAAGGACTATTTGGAGCATAAGGCGTTGTTTCTTCAAACAAACCTGTTTCTCCTAATGTTCCATAAACTTCATCTGTAGAAACATGATGAAAACGAGAATTCTTAAATGCTTCATTAAATATATTTGGACTACTCATCCATAAATTTCTAGCAGTATCTAATAAATTAAATGTACCTAAAACATTTGTTTTAATGAATGCTTCTGGTCCAGAAATAGAATTATCCACATGACTTTCAGCGGCAAAATGAATAACATCATGAAATTGATATTTAAGAAATAATCCTTCAATAAAAGCTCTATCACAAATATCTCCTTGAACAAAAGTATATTTTTGATTATTTTCTACCTCTTTTAAGTTTTCTAAATCTCCAGCATAGGTTAATAAATCTAAATTTATTACATGATATTCTGAATTATTATCTAAAAAATAAGGTATAAAATTAGCACCTATAAAACCTGCTCCACCTGTTATTAAAATAGTTTTCATAACTGTTTAAAGATTCTTTCTCTTATTTATTTGTCTTTTATAAAAACGCATAAAACCATTTACAAACAGAAAAATGAAAATAAAAAAGAATGGTAATATCAATTTATTTTTACTACTCAGCCCATCAGTATTTCTACTATTAATAGATATATTAATATCTTTAATAATTTTATCACTATTTACTAAATTAATCTTATTATAACCTTGCTCCTTTATTAATTCTTCTTTTGTTTTTATAATGTCATTTAACTGATTATTTTCATTGTAATATACTAATTTATCACTCTTTTGATTGCTTGACGAAGTCTTTGTAAAATCATTTAGTAAATTATCAATTTGTATTACTGTTTCGTCATTTGCAACAATCTTAGATTTTAAATTTTCTATTGATTGGTTTTGAATAACTTTAAAATAATCTGAATCGTTTAAATATTTTAATATCGATGTTTTTATTTTATCACTTGTAATTATACTAGCTGTTTTTATTTTAATAACATGAAATGGATAGTTTTTACTCGTAACATCATCTTTAATTATTTTTTGTAAATCTCCATCCTCTGCCATTAATTTTATCAAACCAAAATTACTTTCTTTAGAATTTATAAATTGATAAACATCAATAATTGGTTCTATTTCAATTTTTTTAAAATCATTTTTATCTATAAATCCTAACTTGTTTAAAAAAGATGTATCATTTTCTTTTCTTTTAGATTCTAATAAATTAACTTTAGAGTATAAATAATCTGTACTTCCGAAATTAGGTAAAACAATAATTTCATGATCATATATTTTAGAGTCTTTATCTAAATAATAACCTAGTCCAACACCTAAAATGAATAAAACAATTATTACTATTATATTTTTTTTAAAAAAAAGAATGAAATCAAAAATTTTATCCAAAATTAGTTGATAAAAATCTCCAATCTTCTTAAAAACTTGACCTAAATCAATCTCTTGATCTTGAGAATTTGTACTCATTAAAAATTATTTTACGTTAAATATTTGTTCTAATATTTTCATTGTAATTAAGTAAGTTGGTTTTACACCTGTTGTTCCTAATCCTCCTGAAGCTAATGTACTTCCTGTTTCTAATGGATTATCTGACGCATAATATGCATACCTTACTTTTACGTTTGGATTGATACTTTTTCTAATTTTTGAAGCCGATTGAATTGCTTTTTGATAATAAGCTCCTTCCATTTCTAATCCTATGGCTTCCCATGTTGATTCATGAAAAAATTTCAACAAATCTCTATTTTGAAGTGATGTTCCTAAAACTGTAATCATTGGTCCTGCAAAAACAGGAATTCCATTTCCATCAAACATTTCTTTTGTTAATTCATTATCAAAAGGATAATTATCTGCCGTTCCTTCATTTACATGAGCATTTGGAATCATAATATCTCCTTTACCTCCTTGTAAAATACCCGCTTTACCCATTATTGAAACAGATTCTACATTTAAAAGGATTTTATTTTTTTTATCTGATTTAAATGGTTTTAATAATTCATCAATAGTTTCAAAGGCTTGTTCTCCAAACGCATAATCCATAACGATGATTACTGGTTTTTCTTGTGTTAATTTAGCATTTGAAAAAACAGTTTTCTTAAAATCAATTTTAGCAGTATCAAAAATTTGAACATCAATATTTGTTCCTGAAGTATCTGGCAATGAAATCATACCTTGTCTAAAAGCATATTCTTCAACCTTTTTACGTAAGTCTTTATTGCTTGAGCTACTTAAATCTTCGAATATTTGATACTCTGCTAAATCCTTATATTTTTTTCCTAAAACAGGTTCTGCAAAAATTGAATTCATCACACTATGCATATTAGCACTTATAATATGTATAGGTCTAGTAATTAAATTATTATCTTGTAATACGTTTTTAATATTTGTAGCCCATATATCTCCATAAATATGGTGTCCTAATCTTTCTCTTAAAATTGGACTAAAAGTAATTGTTCTTTTATTATTATCTACAATTTCTTCAATGGCTAACTTTCCTAACCAATAAATTACGTGTAAAAATCGATCTGGAGCATCTGTTGTTGCAAAATCATCATATATTGCTTGAACTTCTGCAAATGTTCTTCCTAATACATTTGCAGCATGGGAAATTGCTTTTTCACGCTCTATTAAAGGTAATTTTTTAGTTATATTAACTACTTGTTCTAATTTTTGCCAATCTCTAGAAACTTTTCCTTCATCATCAATTAAAACACGATCTTTAATTTTATGCGATTCAATAAAAATGAATGTTAAATGCGTTAAAATATCATAAATATCTGAACGTCCTCGAGTAATTTCAACATTCATTTGTTCATCATCAATTCTATAACAATTACGTCTCCTTTTTGGAGGAACAATTGCTTTAAAATGTGAGTTTGAGTATCCTTCATCTGATGTTAAATTAATATAACGACATTCTTCTATTCCTATTGGAAGTCGTTCTATTACATATAACAATCCGTTAAGTTCTACTTTTTCTTCTGCAATACTTCCATAAATTTCTGGTCGAAGTGCTAAAAGTCCTTCTCTTAATGTTTCACCTGACACACCCATTGGTTTATAAAAACCTCTATTAAATAAATGTCTCATGGTAATGTACAGTCGTTCAATAGCTGCTGACGACTCTTGCGCTCTTGAGCGCGAAATGTTTTTAATGTCCTTCATTAATATTTTTGTTTATCTAACCTACAAAGGTATAATTTTTATTTTTTAATTGGTTAATGTAAGGTTAATTGCTGGTTCAAAAATTGTCATTTTCTCTGAAAAATTATCTTCATTTACACTTTTATGCCATTTTCCTCCATAAAAACTATATAAAAAATCTCTTTCAACATAATTATATAGCACTAATGGATAATACTTTTTTTGAATTTTTTGTTCTTTAGTATATGGGTCTATGATTGTTTTCTCAATTTTATTGTTTTCTATAATTAATTTTTCATACGCTACGAAAATTCCACTTTCTGGCATAATTAAATTGAATTTAGAAACATCGAACTTACTTGTCATTACTCCGCTTTTAATAAATACAATCAAATCTTTCTTTAAAAGTTTTTCTCCTGGAGAGCCATCTTCATTCACACTATAAAAATGAATTTTTATAGTAGCTCCTTCAATCTTATTATCTGTTTGAATCGTTACTTTTTTTATAAACTTTGTTTTCTTATAAATATCTAAGTACGTAAAATATTTTGCTTCAATCTTTGGACCATTATCAAAGGTTTGTAAAATAGCATTCTTTGTTTTTCCTATTTCTATTTGTTTTGTTTCTTTCTTATTTAAAACAATGATTTCATCTAATTCAACTGTAGATGGTTTTAAAATTACTTCTTTAACTTTAGAAGCTTTTATGATTTTTCTTTCAAAACCTAATGATGAGAAAATAATATTTTTGCTTATATCTAATATATTTATTGAAAATGTTCCATCTTCTTCAGATGTTGTTCCAATATTTTCATTTTCTACCCAAATATTTACAACAAGGAATAGGTTCTCCGGTAAGACTATCTTTTACAACTCCTCTTACCTGTGCTAAAAAAGAAATACTTATTAATAAAAATAATAAGGCTAATAGCTTTTTTTGTTTCATGTTATCTTTACATTTCTTTCAATTTATCTGCTATTTTTCTATTATCGCTTAATCTAGGTAGTTTGTTTTGTCCTCCTAATTTTCCGATAGATTTCATATAATCTTGGAATCCATTTTTCTTTACTTTTGAAATAACCAATGTTCTTAGAACTTTTCCAACTATTAAATCGTCATAATAAACATTTTGTTTTCTCATTGCATTATCTATTTGTAATGCAAATTCTTCTAAATTATTAGGTTCTTTTTCAAATTCAATAAACCATTCGTGATAGGGTAATCCTTCTTCTGGAGAAATTTGTGGTGCAACGGTAAATTCATTTATTTGAATATTTGTTCCTTGCATTGCTTCTTGAAGAGCACTTTCAACTTCTTTTCCTATAACATGTTCTCCAAAAGCAGAAATATAATGTTTAATACGCCCTGAAACAATTATTCTATAAGGCTTAAGACTTGTAAACTGAATTGTATCTCCAATATTATAAGCCCAAAGTCCGGCATTAGTAGAAATAATTAAAACATAATTTATACCTAGTTCTACTTCTCCTATTGTATATCGATTTGGTTTTTCAGTGTAAAATTCATCTGCTTTTATAAATTCATAAAATATACCTGAATTTAATAAAAGTAACATTCCTTTTTCTGTTTGTGTATCTTGATAAGCAAAAAATCCTTCTGAAGCAGGAAACAACTCAATTGAATCTACTTTTCTACCAATTAAATTTTCAAATTTTGCTCTATATGGTTCATAATTAACGCCTCCATAAATAAACAAATTAAAGTTTTTAAAAATTTCTCCTACTGGTTTATTTGCCTTTTTTTGTAATTTTTCAAAATACATTTGTACCCAAGAAGGAATTCCTGAAATTACTGACATATTTTCATTAATTGTTTCTTTAACAATTGCGTCTACTTTAGTTTCCCAATCTTCGATACAATTAGTTTCCCAACTTGGCATTCTATTTTTTTGTAAATATTTAGGAACATAATGGGCTACAATACCTGATAATCTGCCTAGGTTTATTCCATTTTTTTCTTCTAAAATAGGGCTTCCTTGTAAAAAAATCATTTTACCACTAACAAAATCAGCTTTGCCTGTTTCATTAATATAGCTTAAAATAGCATTTCGAGCTGCTTGAATATGAAAAGGCATTGATTCTTTTGTTAATGGAATATATTTTGCTCCTGAAGTTGTTCCTGAAGTTTTAGCAAAATAAAGTGGTTTTCCTTTCCAAAGTACATTTTCTTCCCCTTTTACTACTTTATCAATATATGGCTTTAGCTGTTCATAATCTCTTACTGGAACTTGTTTTTTAAAATCTTCAAAATTTTTAATTTTATTAAACTGGTGATCTTTCCCAAACTGAGTTTCTTGGGCTAATGTTATTAACTCATGAAAGATTTTTTTTTGGGTTTCTATTGGATTATTAACCCATTTTTGAGTAGTGTAGTAAACTTGCCTTGCAAAAAGTTTTGCTGCAAAAGTTTTTATTGACATAATTTATTGAAAATTAATAAACTGAGTAGGATCTATAGGAAAGCCATCTTTCCATAATTCAAAATGAAGGCTTATACTTGAATCTTGTTTTGAAGTATTACCTGCTAATGCTATTACTTCTCCTGATTTAACAGTATCTCCTTGTTTTTTAGTCACTGAAGCAGCATTCTTATAAACAGATAAAATGCCTTCTTGATGTTCAACTATAATTACATATCCATGAGATGGTGTCCAATCTGAAAAAATTATCGTTCCTGTTCCTACTGTTTTTATAGGAGTGTTATTTGCTAAAGCAATCTTTACAGCTAAATGATTATTTTTTGCACTATATTTTTCAATTATAGTTCCTTGAGCTGGTGGAAATAAGATAAAATTTACTTTTGGTTTTGCAGTTTCAAAAACATTATATTTATCTTCTTCTATAACTTTTTCTCTTAATTCTTTTTCTACTTCTGAAACGGCTAATCCTTTTTCATCTACAGCTTGTTTCTCAGTTATAATTAATGAATCTTTATTCAATTTTGCATATTCTAAATCACCCGCTAAAACTTTTTTTATTGAAGCTATATATGCATTATTTAGTTCAAATGATTTTTCTAAAGAATCTGATTTTATAGCTAAATCAATTGCATTTTTCTTTAATTGTGTAGAAGCATAACCTGGAATATATTCTCTCAAAGGTGTAAATGCAATAATATATGTGGTTATTCCTATTAAAAAAATAGCAGACAAGGTAACAACTACAAAAACATTCATTAAATTAAGCTTTAAAGAGAATGTTTCTTCAAATGTATCTTCATTGAGAATTACTAATCTTCTCTTATTGAATAGTTTTTTTAAAAGTAATTGTCTTTTTATTCTCTTTCTTGCCATTTTACCTTTAGTTATTGTCACAAATATACTAATTACAACGGCTTTTTTAAGTTATTCAATATAATTATTAGTTAAAAAATAAAGGTTTGTTAATTTCTTTTTATCTTTGTCGTATTAATTATTGAAATCATGAATGCATTAACTATATTTTTAGGTGTTATTGGTGGGCCACAAATAATATTAATTATTGTTGCTCTATTATTGCTTTTTGGTGGTAAAAAAATTCCTGAGCTAATGAAAGGACTTGGAAGCGGAATTAAAGAATTCAAAAACGCAGCAAAAGACGAAGATCAAAAAGTTTCTAAAAAAGAAGATGAAACTAAAGAATAAATTATACATCACAAACCCCTAATTTTACTTTATTAAAATAAAATTAGGGGTTTTTATTATTTTACAATATCATCGTCAATTGAATTCTTTTTCGGGCTTCATCAACCTCAACAACTTTTACTTGGACATGTTGGTGTAATTTTACTACTTCATTTACATCGGAAACATATCCTTCTTTTAGTTGCGAAATATGGACTAATCCACTTTCTTTTATTCCTACATCTACAAAACATCCAAAAGCCGTAATATTATTTACAATTCCTGGTAAAATCATTCCTGTTTTTAAATCTTTTATAGTTCTAACATTTGGATCAAATTCAAATACTTTTGCAGATTTTCTTGGATCTAATCCTGGTTTTTCTAACTCTTTTAAAATATCTTTTAAACCTAAAATTCCTATTTCTTCTGTAATATAATTTTCAGGTTTTATTTGATTAATTTTTTCTTTATTTGCAATTAATTCGTTAGTTTTTATACCTAAATCTTTGGCCATTTTTTCAATAACTCCATAAGATTCAGGATGTACTGCTGAATTATCTAATGGATTTTTACCATCTCTAATTCTAATAAAAGCTGCTGCTTGCTGATATGCTTTTTCTCCAAGTCTTGGTACTTTTTTAAGTTGTTTTCTGTCTTCAAATGGACCATTTTCAGAACGATAAGCAACAATGTTTTCTGCCATTTTTTCTCCGATTCCAGAGACGTAACTTAATAACGATTTACTAGCTGTGTTGATATTAATTCCAACGGAGTTTACACAACGAATTACAGTATTATCTAGTTCTTCTTTTAATTTAGTTTGGTCTACATCGTGCTGATATTGTCCTACTCCTATAGATTTAGCATCAATTTTTACTAATTCTGCTAAAGGATCTGAAAGTCTTCTTCCTATAGAAACAGCTCCACGAACTGTTACATCATAATTTGAAAATTCTTCACGTGCTATTTTACTTGCGGAATATACTGATGCTCCTGCTTCTGAAACTACAAAAACTTGTACTGGTTTGTCAAAAGCAATTTTTTTAATAAAAAATTCTGTTTCCCTAGATGCTGTTCCGTTTCCAATAGAAATAGCTTCAATTCCATAAGCATTTACCATAGAACGGATTTTTTTCATTGCCATAGCGCTCTCATTTTGTGGTGCATGAGGGTAAATAGTTTCATTATTTAATAAATCCCCTTTTTCATCTAAACAGACTACTTTACATCCTGTTCTATAACCTGGATCTATAGCTAAAATGCGTTTTTCTCCTAATGGTGGTGCTAATAAAAGTTGGCGTAAATTTTCTGAAAATACATCAATTGCTTTTATATCTGCTTTTGTTTTTGCTTCTTGTAATGTTTCATTTGAAATAGCTGGTTCTAATAATCTTTTATAACTATCTTTTATAGCTAATTCTAAATGATTTGATGCTTCGTTTTTATTTTTTATGATTGTTTCTTCAATAAAAGAAAGGGCTTCTTCTTTGTCTATTTCTATTTTAAATTTTATAAATCCTTCTGTTTCTGCTCTTAACATTGCTAATAAACGATGTGAAGGTACTTTTGAAATAGATTCTGACCAATCAAAATATTGTGAAAATTTTTGTGCACCTTCTTCATCTTTTTTTGTTTTTATAACTTTTGTCGTTATTTCTCCTTGTCGTTGAAATACACGTCTAAGATTTTTTCGAATGTAAATGTTTTCATTAATCCATTCTGCAATAATATCACGAGCTCCTTGTAAAGCTTCGTCTTCATTATTTACTTTATCATTTAAATATTTAGAAGCTATATAGTCTATATCATTTGCATTTTGCGCCATAATGATTTTTGCTAAAGGTTCTAATCCATTTTCACGAGCTGTATCTGCTTTTGTTTTGCGTGTTTTTTTGTATGGTAAATAGAAATCTTCTAATTCTTGTAAATCAAAACTTGCTTCAATTTTTTGTTTTAATTCCAAGGTTAATGCATTTTGTTCTTCTATTGATTTTAAAATGCTTTCTTTTCGTTTACAAATTTCATCATATTGTTTTTTAGCTTTAGAAATGTCTTCTATTTGAACCTCATCTAAATTTCCTGTTTTATCTTTTCTATATCGAGCTATAAAAGGAATTGTACAATCTTCTGATAACAATTGAAGTGTTGCTTCTATATTTTTTGTAGTTGTATCAACTTGTTTTTGTATAAATTGTATAATGTTCATTATTTATTTTTTAGTTATAAAGGATGTTCTTTATTGAAACGTAAAATTAAATTTATTTAGATAATTCTTTCTGTTGAGTAACGAAATTAATCACATTCCCATTTAAAATTAGCATTCTTTGAATGTCTATCTGGTCGAAATTCATAATGCCACCATTCGGAATAAATAAATTTAAAGTTGTACTTAAGTAATGTTTCTTTTAATAACTTTCGATTTTGTAAAACTTCTTCGGTATGATTTATATAATCATGATGTGCTTCTTTGCCAAAAAAATCAAACTTGGTTCCCATATCTAATTCATTTCCTAATGAATCTACTAAAGTTAGGTCAACAGCAGCTCCTCTATTATGTTTAGATCCTTTTTTTGGATTAGCTACATAATTTGTTCTTGGAAGAATTTCCCACATTTTTTTTTGAATATCTAATGGTCTATAACAATCAAAAATTTTAATACGATATCCTTTTTTTATAAATTCTCTATTGGCTTTTATAAGTGCTAAAGCTGTATTTTTTAGTAAATAACAATCTGAACAATCATATACTTTTTGATGTAAAAAATTATCTGTTGTTGCATATTTCATGTCTAAAATAAAATCGGAACTATAATCTTTAATATTTACGAATGAAGTGTCATTTAAAGTATGTAAAAATGGAATAGTTTTTTCTTTTTTTATTTCAAATGATTTAAGAATAGTATCTTCTGATTTTTCTAATTCTAAGTTATTCTTGTTTTCTTTTATTTCTTTTTTACAAGCTATAATTAAAATAGAAAATAGTATAAATGTGATTTTTTTAAAATACAATTTTTGAATATTATATTTACTAATAATCTTCATATTTGAAATTTCGTTTCATAAAATTTAAAGCAACTTCTACTATTTCTCCCATTGAGCTAGCTTTTTTAAAATCCATATCTAATGTAAATTCATAAACTTCTTCTCTCAATTGGTTTACATGTTCGTTTGGTGCTAATTTTATTGATTTCATTGCTGTTAATAAATTATTTAACCTGGTTTCAGATTCTATTAATCTTTTAACTAAAATAGAGCGCTCTTCATTTTGATATTGCTCAATTGCATTTTGATTCAATTTTGTTTGTACAAGCTGATAAAACTTAAAATTTTCTTTAAAAAGATGTGGTTTATATAGTTTAAATCTTCCTTCATAACTTTGCTGATCAAAATCTATTGCTCTAATTTTAAATACTCTTTGATCAAAATCATAAATGGGAATAATTACAAAATTATAAGAACGCATATCTCCTAATAAGCCTATCATACATCGCTCATTAAATTTTACAAATTCTTTTGCTATTTGAGCTTTTTCATGCTCATTACATTCTTTTAAATTATGTTCAAGAAAAATATCGCCTGGAATTCCTACTATATGCTCTTCTATTAATGTATCTTCAAAAACTAAGAAATTAATTCTATTAGGTGATAAAATATGTTCTAATTCTAATCCGAAAATACGCGAAGCGTCGGCTTTTTTTATATAAAAATGAGTATAATTATCATTTAATATATTTCTAATTTTAACTCTAAAAGGTTGAGAATTTCCGAAAGTACAAAAATCTATATAATCTACATTTAAAAATTGTATGTTACTTTCATCTCCATCTGAATGTAAAAGAGTATATATTTTTTTTAAACTATTGTCTATTTCAATTTTTTCAAATTCATTGTAAAAAACTCTAACCCATAATGTATCTTTATCATCTTTATCATTTACAACTATTGAACCTTGAAAACGTAATAAATCGTCGTAAAATACATTTGTTCTAGTTACTCTTTTATATTTTTCTAAATAAGTATATAACTGGCTATTTATAGGATAATATTTCTTTTTAAATTGTGGTTTATTATCATTCATGATTTGATTTTCTTTTAAAAAAGAAACTTTTTTATTTTTATATTTTATACAATATAACCTTTAAAAATTTAAAAGTACTTTTCCTTGAACTTTATAATTATGTTACCTTATAAAAATAGGGTTGAATTATATACCTAGCAATTAACAAAAGAAAAAATATCCAAACAACTATTCCAATATTAAAATACTTCCAATATTTTTTATAAGATTTTCTATCTTGATATATTAAAAAAGTAGAAGAAAATTTTATATGATATATAAAAAGAAATAAACTAGTTATAATTATTTTAAGTTTTAAATAATTAGAGAATTTAAAATTAACACAAATAATTTCCTGATTTAATTTTCTTTTATTTTTTTCTAAAATTATACTTGATTTAAACTCTTTATCTAAATTATCATTTTTTAACAATATAAGTAATTGATAGTCTGATAATTTTTCTACATTCATTTATTTACAAGCAATCTTATTTACTCTATTTGCATGTCTTCCACCTTCAAAAGCTGTTGATAAAAATACATCAACCATTTGAACTGCTTGTTCTATAGAAGTAAAACGAGCTGGAATACTTAAAATATTTGCATCATTATGTAAACGTGCTAATTCTGCAATTTCTTTTGTCCAACAAAGTGCTGCTCTTATATCTTGATGTTTATTAACTGTCATAGCAATTCCATTTCCAGAACCGCAAATTACAATTCCAAAATTTGCTTTTTTACTTTCAACATCATTTGCAACTGCATGACCAAAATCTGGATAATCTACACTATCAAAAGTATCTGTTCCATGATTAATAATTGTATATCCTTTTTCTTTTAAAAATGTAACGATTGCATTTTTATAATTTGGACCAGCATGATCGTTTCCTATTGATATAATCATAATGTAAGTGTTGTGTTGTTATTATTTTTACAAAAGTAAGGAATAATACTCAGCATGTTAAACTACTTTAATAATTCAAATAGAATATTACTTTATTTAATTAATTATCAAACACTTATAAGTTAATCAAATATTAAATTTATAGATTGTTAACAATGTTTTACAATCCATTGATAATCAGTTAACTTTAAATTAACATAACTTGTTAATAAGTAAAGACAAAAAAAGAGAAGTTTTTTTATAATGATACATGTTTTTTTATAAGCAAAAATTGAATTGGATAAAAGCTAATTAGTTTTGATTATTTATTCTAAACTTATGAATATATATCTATGAGTTATTAACAGAATTTAACAGGTTAAGTTATTTACAATTTTAATAGAAAAGTAGTAATTAACAACTGTTAATAAGTAAAAAATAAAATCAACCTTTAAGTTTAAAATCAACCTTTTATAAGTTTAAATTAATGTTAATAGAATTGTATAAAAAACTTAAACTTAAAAAAAACACTATTTTTTAAAAACTTATAGTACATATTAACAAGCTATAATAACCATCATTTTTTTTAAATTTAATTAAATCTTTTTTTGTTGTATTTAATATATGTTGAAAACTTTGATTTTTAAATCTAAACAATTTTTAAATGATTGTCATTTTTTAGACTATCTAAAATTTCTTTAGTTCTTTTAATATCGTTTGGATGCACTTTTAGTTTTATTCCTCCATAAGCGATAGATGCAAAAGGATCTATTGAAACTAATGTTTCGTTTTCAAAAAAGTGTTGAATATCTTCCTGTTCTAGAAGATTTTTAACAATATAAGTTTCATGTTGGAAATTAAAAATAGCAACTGTTATATAATTTTTCATAGTAAAAGGTTTGTATAAAGATACTTAATGTTAGATTTATATTAAAACTTATAATTTTAAACTTGTAACTTATAACTATTTTGTAACTTTCAGCATTAATTGAAAAGATATAATGAATAAGAAACCAAGAAAAATGGGTAAAAAAAGTAAAGATTTTACCGCACAAATTTTTAAAATACTTTCAAAAGAGCCTTCAAAGTCTTTTAACTATAAACAAATTGCTGCTATTTTAGAATTAAAAGATACTAAAAGTAGAAATGAAATTATTAGAGATCTAAAAGTATTAAAGGCTCAAGATAAAATTCATGAAACTGAAATAGGTAAATATCAAGTAATTTCTAAAGCAGAATATTATGAAGGATATTTAGATATGAATTCTCGTAAATCAGGATATTTTGTATGTGATGAATTAGAAGAAGATGTTTATGTACCTAAACAAAATTTGAATCATGCTTTAGATAAAGATAAAGTAAAAGTTTATGTGTATAACAGAAGAAGTTCGCGTAAGCCAGAAGCTGAAGTATTAGAAATATTAGAAAGAGCAAAGACTGAATTTGTTGGAGTTATCGATATTCAAAAGAATTTTGCATTTGTAACCACTACAAATGCTAAAATGTACACTGATATTTTTATACCAAAAAATAAATTAGGAGAAGCTCAAAATGGAGATGTAGTATTAGTAGAAATGGAAGATTGGCCTAAAAAAGCCGATTCTCCTTTTGGAAAAGTAATAAAAGTACTTGGAAAACCAGGAGAACACAATACTGAAATTCATGCTATTTTAGCCGAATATGGTTTACCTTATGATTTTCCTATCGAAGTAGAAGCTTATGCTAATAAAATTGATACGTCAATAACAACTGAAGAGATAGCAAAACGAAGAGACATGAGAAATGTTTTAACGTTTACTATTGATCCTAAAGATGCTAAAGATTTTGATGATGCCTTATCGTTTCAAGTTTTAGATAATGGAAATTATGAAATAGGTGTTCATATTGCCGATGTGTCACATTATTTACAAGAAGGAACTATTTTAGATGAAGAAGCATATAATAGAGCAACTTCTGTTTACCTTGTAGATAGAGTAGTTCCTATGCTTCCTGAGGTACTTTCTAATTTTGCTTGTTCATTACGTCCACATGAAGAAAAATATACTTTCTCAGCCGTTTTTCAGTTAAATAATAAAGCGGAAGTTATAGATTCATGGTTTGGAAGAACTGTTATTTATTCTGATCAACGTTTTTCTTATGAAGAAGCGCAAAGTATTATTGAAAGTAAATCAGATATTATTCCAGCCGAAATTTCATTAACAGGAAAAGAATATAGAGTTCCTCAACCAATTGTAGAAGCAACATTAAAACAAGATGAATTAGCTAAAATTCTTCGTAGAAAAAGAATGTCTAATGGTGCAATATCTTTTGATAAAGTAGAAGTTAAATTTCATTTAAATCAAGAAGCTGAGCCAACAGGTGTTTACTTTAAGGTTGCTAAAGATGCTAATCATCTTATTGAAGAATTTATGTTATTAGCTAATAGAAAAGTAGCAGAATTCATTGGAAAACAGAAAAAAACATTTGTATATCGTATTCATGATGAACCTAATGAAGATAAATTAATGAACCTTCAAGCTGTAATTTCTAAGTTTGGATATTCTATTAATTTTAAATCTAAAAAAGATATTTCAAGTTCTCTAAATAGTTTATTAACAGAAGTTCAAGGTAAAAAAGAACAAAATTTAGTTGATACTTTAGCAATTAGAACTATGAGTAAAGCAGTTTACTCTACTGAAAATATAGGACATTATGGTTTAGCTTTTGATTATTATAGTCATTTTACTTCTCCAATTCGTCGTTATCCAGATGTTATGGCACACCGTTTGCTACAACATTATTTAGATGGTGGGAAAAGTGTTAGTGAAGAAGATTATGAAGCAAAATGTCATCATTCATCTGATATGGAAAATTTAGCAGCTCAGGCAGAGAGAGATTCTATTAAATATATGCAAGTTAAATACATGCAGGATCATAAAGATGAAGAATTTTTAGGAGTAATTTCTGGTGTAACTGAATGGGGAATTTATGTTGAAATTATTGAAAATAAATGTGAAGGAATGTGCCGTATTCGTGAAATAAAAGACGATTATTATACATTTGATGACAAACAATATGCATTAGTAGGTGAAGTTTCTAAAAATATTTTACAATTAGGAGATGAAGTTTACGTTAAAGTGAAAAATGCAGATTTAGTTAAAAAACAATTGGATTTTTGGTACATAAGAAAAAATGAATAAATAGATTTTTTTATTTAAGAGATGTACTAAATATATTCAATAAATAAAATAGTTTAATATGAAAAAAATAGTTTTTAGTTTATTATTAATCAGTTCAGTAGCATTTTCTCAAGTTGAAAAAACTGTTGGTGAATTTTCAAAAGTAACCGCTTTTGATAAAATTGATGTTATCTTAGTTAAAGGAGATAAAAATAAAGTAGTTTTAAAAGGAGATAAAACAAGTGATGTAGAACTTGTTAATAAAAATGGCGAATTAAAAATTAGAATGAGTTTTGGTAATTTACTAAAAGGAGATAATATTTCTGCAACAGTTTATTATACAAAATTAGAAGCAGTTGAAGCTAATGAAGGATCTAGAGTAGCTTCAAATGAAATTTTTGAAGGAATAAATTTTAATATTATTGCTAAAGAAGGTTCAGAAGTAAAATTAAAACTAGATATAGACAGATTAGTTGCAAAAGCATCTCAAGGAAGTATTTTAGAATTAACAGGAAATGCTGAATATTCAGATGTTTTAGTTAATTCTGGAGGAAAATTTGAAGCAAAAGATTTAATTACGAAACAAACTATAATTACAGCAAATGCTGGTGGTGAAGCCGATATTAATGCTACTGATTTTGTAGAAGCAAAAGTAAGAGCTGGTGGAACTATTTTAATTTATGGTAAACCAAGACAAATAGATCAAAAAATAGTTGCAGGAGGTTCTATAGAACAAGCGAAGTAGTTTTTTTTTATTAACTTCGTATTCCTAATACTTTAATTTTCGACATATTTTATGTGGCATGATATATTAACAGCAATTCCTTGGGGATTGCTTTTAGCTTTTTCAATAGGTCCTGGTTTTTTCGTATTACTAGAAACTAGTATCACAAAAGGTTTTCGCGCTGCATTTACCTTAGATTTAGGTATAGTTTTTGCTGATATTATTTTTATACTTATAGCTTATTTAAGTACTAATCAATTACTTGAACAATTAAAAGATAATCCTTTTTTATTTATTATTGGAGGATTTATTATGTTAGCTTATGGAGTAATATCTTTTATTTTATTAAAAAGAAATTTTAAAAAGAAACAAGAAATAATAGATGACGAAGATAATATTCAAAAGAATAATTATTTTGCACTTTTCTTTAAAGGATTTCTTTTAAATTTTATAAATATAGGAGTATTAGGTTTTTGGTTAATGATAATTATTACTTATGGACCTCAAATGGAAATGAATACAAGTAGAATATCATTATTTTTTACCGCTATTTTATTTTTTTATCTCCTATTTGATACTGCAAAAATTTTATTAGCTAAGCAGTTAAAACATAAATTAACACCACAGAATATTTATAAAATTAAAAGGGTTATAAGTATGGTAATTTTAATTTTTGGATTGTTTTTTATGTTACAAGGTTTCTTTCCAAAAGAAAAAGAAAAAATTAAAGAGGTTATAGAAAAATTTAAAAAATAAAAAAGAGCTACTGAAAAGTAGCTCTTTTTTTGAGGCATCGTCCGGATTCGAACCGGAGTAGACGGTTTTGCAGACCGGTGCCTAGCCGCTCGGCCACGACGCCCTACAATTGGATTGCAAATATAGAAAATTATTTTAAAAAATCTAAAACTAAGTTACTTTTTATAACTCTATTTTTTAATTTCTATATTCTTCCATTTCTACTGTTACGGATGCTACATCACCACCAATTGGCGGATTTAATTTAGAAACAGCTATTTTTATTCTTGATATTTGTGGTAATTCTTTAAAAATTCTAACAATTATTCTATGTGTAACATGCTCTAATAATTTAGCCCTAATTGCCATTTCTTCAAACACAATTTTATTAAGATGCACATAATCAACAGTATCAGCTAAATCATCTGTTTTTGCAGATTTACGTAAATCTGTTTTTATTTCTAAATCTACACTATAATCACTACCTATTTTACCTTCTTCAATTAAACATCCATGGTAAGAAAACGTACGTATATTATTTAATTTTATTGTTCCCATTTTTAAATATTACAACCAATTTGAAAATTTTATAATTGATTAATTAAACTTATCTTTGTCAAAATTAATAATTCTTATGTCAACTGAAGAGAAATCATTGAATTTTATAGAACAAATCATAGAACAAGATTTAAAAAATGGTTTGTCAAAAGATAAATTACGTTTTCGTTTTCCACCTGAACCTAATGGTTATTTACACATTGGTCATGCCAGTGCTATTTGTTTAAATTTTGGTTTGGGAATAGATTATAATGCACCTGTTAACCTTCGTTTTGATGATACAAATCCTTCTAAAGAAGAACAAGAATTTGTAGATGCTATTAAGCGCGATGTTGAATGGTTAGGATATAATTGGGATAATGAATGTTATGCATCTGATTATTTCCAACAATTATATGATTGGGCTGTTGAATTAATCAAAAAAGGTAAAGCCTATGTTGATAGTCAATCCTCTGAAGATATGGCTGTTCAAAAAGGCACGCCTACTACTCCTGGTACAGATTCTCCTTATCGTAATCGCTCTATAGAAGAAAATTTGGATTTATTTGAACGTATGAAAAAGGGTGAGTTTGAAAAAGGAACTCACGTTTTACGTGCTAAAATATCAATGAATGCGAATAACATGTTAATGCGTGATCCTATTATGTATCGTATTATGCATGCACATCACCACCGTACCGGTAATGATTGGTGTATTTATCCAATGTACGACTGGGCGCATGGAGAAAGTGATTATTTAGAACAAGTTTCGCACTCTTTCTGTACACTTGAATTTTTACCACACCGTGAATTATACGATTGGTTTTTAAACCAAATTTACGATGAAACTAAAGTACGTCCAAAACAACGTGAGTTTGCGCGTAGAAACTTGTCACATACTGTAGTTTCTAAGCGTAAGTTATTACAATTAGTTGAAGAAAATCATGTTACAGGTTGGGATGATCCTCGTATGAGTACTATTTCTGGTATGAGAAGACGTGGAATTACAGCTACTGCTATTCGTAACTTTGCTAATACAATTGGTATTGCTAAACGTACCAATTTGATTGATGTTTCTTTATTGGATTTCTGTGTTCGTGAAGATTTAAATAAAGTGGCACCACGTGTTATGGCTGTTTTAAACCCTGTGAAATTGGTTATTACTAATTATCCAGAAGGTCAAGAAGAATGGTTAGAAGCTGAAAATAATCCAGAAGAAGAAGTAATGACTTACCGTCAATTACCTTTTTCTAAAGAATTATATATTGAAAGAGAAGATTTCCAAGAAGAAGCACACAAGAAATTCTTCCGTTTGTCTTTAGGAACTGAAGTTCGTTTGAAAAATGCGTATATCATTAAAGGTGAATCAGTTGTAAAAGATGCTGAAGGTAATATTACCGAAATTCACTGTACGTATGATGTAGATTCTAAATCTGGAAGCGGTACAGAAGCTAGTAAGCGTAAAGTAAAAGGTACCATTCACTGGGTATCTACAGCGCATGCAGTTGAAGCAGAAGTTCGTGTTTATGATAGATTATTTACTCATGAAAACCCGGATGGTAATAAAGATGTAGATTTCAAAGAATATATTAATCCAAATTCACTTGAAGTAATTACAGGTTATGTAGAACCAAGTTTACAATCTTCAAAAGAATTGGATCATTTCCAATTTCAACGTTTGGGATATTTTTGTGTCGACAGAGATTCATCATCAGAAAAATTAGTTTTTAATAAAACTGTAGGTTTGAGAGACACTTGGACAAAAGTTGAATCAAAATAATATAATAGATTTTATATATAAAAGCCTCGATTTATAGAGGCTTTTATTATTATTAATTTTTACTATTATAAAATAGAATTATATAGTTAATTCTTATTAAAAATAGCTTTTATATTTTCGTTTTATTGTGTTTTTAAAATTAGGTAATATGATTTTAAAGGTGAGGATATAAAAGTGTCAGAAATAGCTTTATTTTAATTTTGACTTAAAATATATATATATAATTATTTTTTTGACTTCATGATATTATATTTTAATAATTTCAAAAGTTTTTTTACAAAAAAACCACCAATTTATGATTGATGGTTTTAAAAAAGTTTTTTGTAAATTTTTTTTACTCTTCAGATTCATTTTCTTCAGTTCCTCCAAAAATATCTTTTTTACCAGTTCCTTTTCTTTTATTACTATTTGCTTTTTTCATAGCTTCACCAACTTGGTTACTTGCTGTAAAACTAGCTACCATATTATTTAACATTTCGCTACCAGCTTGTGGTGAGTTTGGTAATAAAATTAAGTTAGAATTAGTATCTGCACCAATAGCTTGAAGTGTATCATAATGTTGTGTAACAACAATTAAAGCAGAAGCTTCTTGAGAGTTAATCCCTACTCTATTTAGTACATCTACAGATTCTACTAATCCACGAGCAATTTCTCTACGTTGATCTGCAATACCTTGTCCTTGTAATCTTTTGCTTTCCGCTTCCGCTTTTGCTTTGGCAACAATTCTAATTCTTCCTGCTTCTGCTTCATATTCAGCAGCGGTTTTTTCTCTATCAGCAGCATTAATTCTATTCATAGCATTTTTAACTTGAATATCTGGATCAATATCAGTAATTAACGTATTAATGATATCATAACCGTAAGTAGACATTGCTTCGTTTAATTCACGTTTTACTGCAACAGCAATATCATCTTTACGTTCAAAAACGTCATCTAATTTTAATTTTGGAACTTCAGCACGTACCACATCAAATACATATGATGTAATTTGATCGTGAGGATATTCTAATTTATAAAAAGCTTCGTATACTTTTTCTTGTAATACTTTAAACTGTACTGAAACTTTTAGTTTAACAAATACGTTGTCTTTTGTTTTGGTTTCAATAATTACATCTAATTGTTGTATTCTAAGATTTACTTTTCCAGCAATTCTATCTACTACAGGAATTTTTAATTGTAAACCTGATGTACGTGTACTTGCATATTTACCAAAGCGTTCAATAATAGCAGCCGTTTGTTGTTTTACTGTAAAAAATGAACTTAAAAAAAGAAATAATCCTAGTACTAGGAGAATAATAAAAAATGATGGCATGAGTTAATTAATTAATTGGTTATAGTTATTATACGCTTTTTATCGAGAAAAGTTACATGATTTAATTAATAATATTATTTTTGAACATATTAAATAAAATATAATGAAAAAAGTTATCTGTTTATTAACCCTACTAGTTACTTTTTCAATTAATGCTCAATACGGAAGTAGAGATAGCAATAGAATTGGAATTTCTGGTGGAATAACTCAAATGAGTTTATTTTCTGATCAGTTTAATGCTAAACCTGAGACAGGTTGGATAGGAGGATTTTCTTTAAGAGGAAATTATTATAATGATTGGCAAATGGCTTTTGGTATGAATTTTACCGAAAGTAATTTTTCACTTCAATCCGTTTTAGATAAAGACATTAACTATAAGATGTCTGCTGTTCAAATTTATCTTACCGGTAGTTATATGATTATTGAAAATCACTTAACTTTTGAAATTGGTCCAGTACTTCAAATTAATGGTAAACTGGCTATTGATGAAGAAGATGAATTAAAATTATTAAAAGATAGTCCTCTTATTACAGCAAAGGATATTACCGATATTACTAAAATTAACGGAAATATTTATGCAGGAATTACAGCAGGAATTAAAAATGTACGATTACATGTTTCTTATCAGTATGGAGTAAATAATTTTATGAATAATCTAAATAAAAGTGATGAATTAAAACTTTTAAATGGAAATGAAAAGTTTAAAGCTAATTATGGTATTCTTAGTGGTATGATTACTTTTTATTTGTAGTTTACCCAATTAAACTATTTTATTATAAAGCTGAATGTTTTACATTTGGCTTTTTAAATTTTTTTATATTATGAAATATATTATTCTTTTTTTATTTTTTTCAATCTTTTCACATTCTCAAATTTCATTAGGTAATGATTTAAGGAATAACGAAATTAAAAAGTATGATGATGGTAGAATAAATACCTTTAAAAATACTGAAACTATTTTTATCTTTTCTAATTTTATTGATAAAAAAATTATGGAAGATATTTTATCTAAATCTTGGACAGTTACTCCATTTAGTGTCGTTTCTATCAATGATTTCAAAATGATAAATTATCTAAACGGTGATTATTCTTTTGCAACTTATCAAAACCAAACTCTTACTTTTTCAAAAAAAAAAACACATAAAAACCTTTCTCATGTAACTTTAAATAATGCTTCTTCAAATAATCCAAATAGGTCTGGTACAAGTGGAAATATTGTAAATGAGTCAGATAGAACTAGTACTAGATCTTATTACAGTAACTATTTTGATTTTTTTTTAATAGATAAAGAATCATATACAAGTACATCTAAAAGATATGAAGTTTTTAAGAATCACAGAATTGAAATTTGTAATTTTTTAATGAGTGATAATTTTTTAGTATACTTTGATTATTTTTTTTCACCTTCTACTTTCATGACAGATTTAACTTCTTTTAATAATGATATTTATAATAATCTTTATAATGAAGATTTTATGTATGATAATAAACCAGGTTTTTTATTAAATAACATTCAAAGAATTAATTCGTTTATTGAAAATGAAACTAAAATTTCTGCTTTTAGTGAATTTGTAAATACGGAATCAATTAAAGTTTTGAAAGATACAAAATTGATTATTCCTTATGAAGTTTATTGTTACTATGATATAAGGGTTCTTCAAAAAAAGAAAAATGATTATAGCAAACTAAATAAAAAGTATGATTATGATTATGAAGTTTTAAATTCTAACTTAATTAGTGATAAAATTATGAAAGGTGAAGATTTTTATTATTTAAAATTCAATTTAATTGAAACAGATAAAATCTTGCAAGTAGTTCATTCGACTGATGGTGGAATTTTATATTCAAAGAGATTTTCCGGTATGATTGAACAATTACCAAATAAGGCAATAGAAGATCTAAATAATGAAATAAAAAATAGTAATTAAACAAAAAACCCAGCATTAATGCTGGGTTTTTTGTTTCTATAAAGTTCCAATTGCTTTCTCAATTCTCTTGATTGTTTCTTCCTTTCCAATCATTTCTATAATATCAAACAAATGAGGTCCTTTTAAAGCTCCTACAAGGCTTAATCGAAGCGGTTGCATTACTTTCCCCATTCCTATTCCATTTTGAGTCATCCATTCTTTTAAAAATGTTTCAATGTTAATTGAAGTAAAATCTTCTATTTTATTTAATTCAACTATTACTTTTTGCATTAATTCTGGTGTTGCTGAATTCCAGTTTTTCGATGCTTTCTCATCATAAGATGTTGGTGCTTCAAAAAAGTAATCAGATAAATCATATAATTCGGTAACGAAATTAGCACGCTCTTTTACTAATGAAACAATCTTAATTAAATCTAGTGAAGTTGAAATAGCTCTTCTATCTAATTCAATTTTAAATAATTCAGCTAAATTCTCATTATTCTGTTTTTGTAAATATTGATGATTAAACCATTTATTTTTATCTGGATCAAACTTCGCTCCTGCTTTATGAATTCGGCTTAAATCAAATTTTTGAATTAATTCTTCTAATGAAAAGATTTCTTGTTCAGTTCCATCATTCCAACCTAATAAAGCTAAAAAGTTAACAACTGCTTCTGGGAAAAAACCATTTTCTCTATAACCCATTGATGTTGTTTCTGCTGTTTTCCATTCTAAAGGAAATACTGGAAAGCCCATTTTATCTCCATCACGTTTTGATAATTTACCATTTCCTATAGGTTTTAAAATTAATGGTAAATGAGCAAATTCTGGAGCTTCCCAATTGAAAGCTTGGTATAATAAATAATGTAATGGTAAGCTTGGTAACCATTCTTCACCACGAATTACATGAGAAGTTTCCATTAAATGATCATCTACAATATTTGCTAAATGATAAGTTGGCATTCCATCGCTTTTAAACAATACTTTATCATCTAAAAGATTAGTATCAAACTTAACTGTTCCACGAATAATATCATTAATTTCTAATGTTTCATTTACTGGAGTTTTAAAACGAATTACATAATGTTCTCCATTCGCAATACGTTTTTCAGTTTCTTCTATTGAAAGTACAAGTGAAGTATCTAAATTTTCTCTTACAGTATGATTGTAAATAAATGTCTTTTTTTCTTCTTCAGCTAGTTTTCTTAATTCATCTAATTTTTCACTTGAATCAAATGCATAATATGCCCAACCTGATTTTATTAATTGATCAGCATATTGTTTATATATTGCCTTTCTCTCACTTTGACGATATGGTCCAAATTTTTCATTTTTGTTTATTGTCTCATCTGGAGAAATTCCTAACCATTCTAATGCTTCAAAAATATAAGCTTCTGCTTCTGCAACAAAACGTGTTTGATCAGTGTCTTCAATTCTTATATAAAAAGTTCCATCATGTTTTTTAGCAAATAAATAATTAAATAAAGCAGTTCTAACACCACCAATGTGTAAAGGTCCTGTAGGACTTGGAGCAAATCGTACTCTAACTGGTTTTGACATTTCTGTAAAATTAAATTTTAAATTGTAAGTAACACTCAACTTATCAAAGTGTTTGGGCAAAGATACAATACCAATTTTTAAGATTGAATTTTAATTTAATTATAAGCTTTATTTTATTTTGAAATAATATTAACATTAAGCGAATTAAAAATTAGTAAATTTATCGGTTATAAATACAAGACATATTGGAAGCAAAATCAATTATTTACAGTAAGCTAGAATTGTTTATAAAGAAATTCTATATAAATGAACTAATAAAAGGAAGTATTCTTTTTATAGGTTTAGGATTATTATATTTTATTTTAACATTACTTATAGAGCATTTTCTTTGGTTATCAATCATAGGAAGAACTATACTTTTTTGGTTGTTTATTGCTGTAGAATTGTTTTTATTAATTCGATTTATTTTGTTTCCAATTTTTAAATTGTTCAAATTAAAAAAGGGAATAGATTATAAAGAAGCTTCTTCAATTATTGGTAATCATTTTATTGAAGTGAAAGACACACTTTTAAATTTTTTACAACTTTCATCTTACAATAAAAGTTCAGAATTATTGATGGCTTCTATTGAACAGAAATCAAATAATTTAAAACCTATTCCTTTCACAAACGCTATTTCTTTTTCTAGTAATAAAAAATTTCTTCCTTATTTGATTTTGCCTGTTTTGTTTTTAGTATTGTTTTTTATTTCTGGTAATTCTAATATTATTTCAAATAGTCTCAATAGAGTTGTTCACTTTCAAACAGTTTACACTCCTCCTGCTCCATTCTATTTTTCACTTTTAAATAAAGATTTAACTACTCAGCAAAATAAAGATTTTGTTTTAAATATTAAATCTGTTGGTTCTGTTATTCCTGAAAACGCAAGCATTATAATTGGTGATGAAGAGTATTTTTTAGAAAATAAAGGAAATGGTAATTTTAATTATACATTTAAAAATGTTTTGAGTTCTACCAATTTTTATATAAAATCTAATGCTGTTACTTCTAAAGAATATTCTTTAAAAGTTATTGATGTTCCAACTATTTCAAATTTTCAAATGGTTCTTCAATATCCTTCATATTTGAAAAAGAATTCTGAAATATTACAAGGTTCAGGTAATGCTATTGTACCTGAAGGAACTATTATTAATTGGAAAATTAATGCAAAGTCTACTTCAAATATTGATTTTATGTATAACAATAAGAAATCATCTTTTGTATTGAAGGAAGATTTTTTCACATATTCTTTAAAGATTAAAAATGAATTAGATTATCAAGTTATTACTTCAAATAGTAATGTGGCTAATTTTGAAAAGCTGAATTACCAAGTCTCAATTATTAAGGATCAATTCCCAATAATCAGTGCTCAATTTGCACCAGATAGTTTAAAGGTTGAGGGTAAAATTATTATTGGTCAAGTTTCAGATGACTATGGATTATCTAAACTTCAAGTAGTATACTATGATAAGAAAAATCCTAATGTTCTTAAAAAGTTTCTTTTGTCAATTAAAAATGAAGCAGTAGATCAATTTATATACTCTTTTCCATCTGGAATTAAATTAGAGGAAGGAATTAATTATGAATATTACTTTGAAGTATTTGATAATGATGCTGTTAATAATTTCAAAAGTGCGAAATCGACAGTTTTTAAGCATTATGAACTTACAATTGATCAAAAAGAAGATAAATTATTTAAAGAACAAAATGAAAACATAAATAGTTTAGAAAAATCATTAAAAAATCAAGATAAGCAAATATCAGAACTTGATAAACTTCAAAAATTAAATAAAGAAAAAACAAATTTAGATTTTAAAGATCAAAAGAAGGTAGAAGATTTTATTAATCGTCAAAAAGAACAAGACGAAATGATGAAAGAGTTTACTAAAAAACTATCTGATAATTTGGAAAAATTTAATCCAAATGAACTTGATAAAAATAAAGAAGAATTATTAAGGAGATTAGATGAAGCTGAAAAGCAGTCAAAGGAAAACGAAGAATTATTAAAAGAATTAGAAAAGCTTTCTGATAAATTAGAGAAAGATAAACTTTTTGATAAAGCAGATAAATTAAAACAAAATAGTAAATCTCAAACTAAAAATTTAGAACAATTAGTTGAACTTACTAAGCGTTTTTATGTTGAAAAGAAGGCTGAGCAAATAGCTGAAAAATTAAATGATCTTGGTGAAAAAGAAGAAAAATTATCTAATGAAAAGGATAATAATTTAGATAAACAAAAAGAACTGACTAAAGAATTTGAAAATATTAAGAAAGAATTAGAAGAACTTAATAAAGATAATAATGAATTAAAATCTCCTATGGATATTCCGAATGATAAAAATGAACAACAGGATATTCAGAATGATTTAAATAAGTCGGAAGAAAATTTAGAAAAAGGAAATAAAGAGAATGCAAAAAGTAAGCAAAAATCAGCAGCTCAAAAAATGAAAGAAATGAGTCAGAAAATGGCTTCATCAATGGCAAGTAGTAGTGGCGAACAAATGGAAGAAGATGCTAAACTACTTCGACAAATATTAGATAATTTGCTTTCATTTTCTTTTGATGAAGAAGACCTATTAGTTCAAACAAAAAAAGTAAATAGTAAATCATTACAATTTAATAAGATTCTTAAAGAGCAACAAGATTTAAAAAATCAGTTTAAACATATTGATGATAGCTTATTTGCAATCTCTCTTAGAAACCCTATGATTACCGAAACCATTTTAAACGAAGTTGGAGAAATACATTATAACTTAGATAAATCACTATCTTTTTTATCTGAAAATGTAATTTATAAAGGAGCTTCTCATCAACAGTATGTGCTTTCTTCAGCAAATAAGCTAGCAGATTTCTTGAGTAATGTTAGAAATGATATGCAAATGCAAAGTAGTAGTGGTTCTGGAAAACCAAAAAAAGGACAAGGTAAAGGAATGCAATTGCCAGATATTATTAAACAACAAGAAGGTCTAGGTGATAAAATGAAAGATGGAATAAAGGATGGAAAAAAACCAGGAGAAAAGTCTGGTGATAAGCCAGGAGATAAAGATGGTAAAAATAAAGGACAAGGTAGTAAACCAAATGGTAGTTCAGGACAAGGTTCTAATGGAGATAATGGTAGTGAAGGCGATGCAGGAAAGATATTAGAAATAATTAAAGAACAACAACAATTACGAGATGCATTACAAAAAGCTTTAGAAAAAGAAGGAATGTCTGGTTTTGGTCAGAACGCATTGAATCAAATGAAAGACATAGAAAAGCAATTAATAAATAAAGGATTTAATAATCAAACATTGAGTAAGATGTTAAATTTAAAACATGAATTACTTAAATTAGAAAATGCAATTCAACAACAAGGAGAAGATAATAAAAGAAAATCTAAAACAAATAATAAAGAATTTAATGGTTCTTCAGAAGTACTATCTAAAGAATTTAAAGATTATTTAAATAGTATTGAAATATTAAACAGACAAAGTTTACCTTTGCAGCCCAATTATAATCAGAAGGTTCAAAAATACTTTAAGACAAATGATTAATTTTAATTATGAAACCGACTTTGTTTTAGAAAACGAGTCTCTTTATGAAGGATGGATTAACAAAGTTATTATCTCTGAAAACAAATTATTAGGAGAGTTAAACTATGTTTTTTGTGATGATGATTATCTCCATAAGATTAATGTGGAATATTTAAATCATGATACATTAACAGATATTATCAGTTTTGATTATACAGAAGGTAATATTATTAGTGGAGATGTTTTTGTTTCTATTGAAAGAGTAAAAGATAATGCTACAGATTTTAATGTTAGTTTTGCTGATGAATTAAAAAGAGTTATGATTCATGGTATATTACACTATTGTGGATATAAAGACAAAACTAGTAATGAAGCTAGTATTATGAGAAAAAAAGAAGAAGAAAAAATATTATTGTTCCACGTGGAACAATAATATTTTTTTAAAATTAATTTAAATGTTTCACGTGGAACAATGAGTTTATTTCAAAAAAAATACGATGTAGTTGTTGTTGGTGGTGGCCATGCTGGTTGTGAAGCTGCTGCTGCTGCTGCAAACATGGGTTGTTCAACTTTGTTGGTAACTATGAGTCTTCAAAACATTGCACAAATGTCTTGTAATCCTGCTATGGGAGGAATTGCAAAAGGACAAATTGTAAGAGAAATTGATGCGCTTGGTGGTTATTCAGGAATTGTATCTGATAAAACAGCAATTCAATTTAAGATGTTGAACAAATCAAAAGGTCCTGCAATGTGGTCGCCACGTGTGCAAAGTGATCGAATGCGTTTTGCAGAAGAATGGCGTTTAATGTTAGAAGAAACTCCAAATCTTGATTTTTATCAAGAAATGGTTTCAGGAATTCTTTCAGAAAACGGAAAGTTGATAGGAGTTAAAACGTCGCTTGGAATCGAAATAAAAGCGAAGACAGTAATCCTAACAAATGGAACTTTTCTTAATGGATTAATTCATATTGGTGATAAACAATTTGGAGGTGGTCGTGCAGGAGAAAGTGCTTCGTTTGGAATTACAGAAGATTTATTAAAGCTAGGTTTTGAATCTGGAAGAATGAAAACAGGAACACCACCACGAGTTGATGGACGTTCATTAGATTATTCCAAAATGATTGAACAACCAGGAGATGTTGTTCCAGATAAATTTTCTTATTCAAACATAACAAAACCATTATCAGTTCAACGTTCATGTTGGATGACATATACTTCAAATGATGTTCATGATATTCTTAGAGAAGGATTTGATAGAAGTCCAATGTTTAACGGAAGAATAAAAAGTATAGGACCTAGATATTGTCCATCTATTGAAGATAAAATTAATCGTTTTGCAGATAAAGAAAGACATCAATTATTTGTTGAGCCTGAAGGATGGAAAACGGTTGAAGTATATGTGAATGGATTTTCTACATCCCTTCCAGAAGATGTACAATTTAAAGCAATGAAAACAGTTGCTGGATTTGAAAACGTGAAGTTTTTTAGAGCAGGATATGCTATCGAATATGACTACTTCCCTCCTACTCAATTAAAACATACACTAGAAACAAAATTAGTTAATGGGTTGTATTTTGCTGGGCAAATTAATGGAACTACAGGTTATGAAGAAGCGGCTTCTCAAGGATTGATGGCAGGAATAAATGCTGCATTAAAAGTTCAAGAAAGGGAACCATTTATTTTAAAACGTAATGAAGCTTATATAGGTGTTCTTATAGATGATTTAATTACAAAAGGAACAGAAGAACCATATAGAATGTTTACTTCTCGTGCAGAATATAGAACTTTATTAAGACAAGATAATGCAGATATTAGATTAACACCTAAAGGATATGAAATAGGTTTAGCGAAAGAAGAACGGTTAATTCGAATGGAAGAAAAATTTAGTAAATCTGAAGCAATGGTAAATTTTTTCAGAGAAACAAGTTTAAAACCAGATGAAGCAAATGTTATTTTAGAGGAAAAAGGATCTAGTCCAATGTCTCAACCCGATAAAATGTTTAAAGTGTTTTCTAGACCTCAAATTGATTTAGTGGATATTTTAAAATTTGAAAAGGTAAAGCAATATGTAAGCGATCATGATTTGGATAATGAAATAATTGAACAAGCCGAAATTCAAGTTAAATATTCCGGATATATCGAAAAAGAAAAAAATCATGCTGATAAACTAAATCGTTTAGAAGATGCAATTATTCCGGATAATTTCGATTTTAATAAAATTAAATCAATTTCAATTGAAGCAAAACAAAAATTAAATAAGATTCGTCCTAAAACAATTGCACAAGCTTCAAGAATTAGTGGTGTTTCACCAAGTGATATTTCTGTATTGTTAATTTATATGGGACGTTAATTGTAAAAGTAATAGAATAAATCTATTTTTAAAAATGTTTCACGTGAAACAACTTTGTTAAGTCCTATCAAATCTAGTATTGTAGTTTTATAATGAATTTTAAAAAAGAAAATACATATAGTGTTGTGAAAGATTTTTCCGTTTCGGGAGAATCTTTTTCATTGTTATTAAATGATGAATATCAAATTTTAAAAACAGATCCTCAGCCATCTCTTGATAAACTTCCCTCCTATTATGAAAGTGAAGATTATATTTCTCATACTGATGGTTCTCGAACATTATTTGAAAAAGTATATCAAGGAGTAAAAAGAAATGCAATACGTAAAAAAGTGGCATTACTTTCAAAATTCAGTCAGAAAGGAAGTGTTTTAGATATTGGTGCAGGAACGGGTGATTTTTTAACAGAAGCAAAAAATAAAGGTTGGAACGTAACAGGAATTGAACCCAATGCAAAAGCAAAACAAATTGCAATTTCAAAAGGAGTGACTTTTTCGGAAACATTAGAAGTTTTAGAAAGCCATTCTTTTGATGTAATTACAATGTGGCATGTTTTAGAACATGTACCCGATTTGGAATTTCAACTGTCAGAATTAAAAAGATTGTTAAAACCAAATGGAACCATAATAATTGCTGTGCCAAACTTTAAATCGTATGACGCTAAAAAGTATAAAGTGTTTTGGGCAGCTTATGATGTGCCAAGACATTTATGGCATTTTTCAAAAACAAGTATTGAAAAACTTTTTCAAAATAAAAATATGAAACTAATAAAAGTAAAACCAATGTGGTTTGATAGTTTTTATGTTTCACTTTTATCTGAAAAAAATAAAAACGGAAAAATGAATGTGATAAGGGGATTTTTCTATGGATTTATTTCAAATATTTATGGAATGGTAAAAAAAGAGTTTTCATCCCATATTTACATCATAAAAAACAAGTAAAAATCATTTTAAAGCAATTTTAAAGCTTTTTTATAGATTAAATAACAAATCATATCTAAAAAAAGAGTTTTTTAATTTAAACACCCTTAAAATAATCGAAGTTTTATAAATAAATTTTATATTTTTGTCGCAGAACGATAAAATTTACTTATAACTTTAAAACAAGCATTATTTGCTACTTAAAAGGGATTTACTATTTTTACCAAAAATTATATAAAAACATAAAAAGCAATAATAATAAAAATTAAAAATGAAAAAAGCCTTATTGATTTTAGGAGTAACCTTTGCACTATTTTCTTGTAACAAAACGGAAGATAAAAAAGACAATTTTAAAACTGCTTATATAGATACTGTTAAACTTCTAAAAGATTATGACAAGTATAAAGATGAGGAAGAAAAGTTTAAAGTAAAATCTCAAGAATTAGGTAGACCATTAGAAGCTAAATTACAAGCTTTTCAAACAGAGGCAGCAGGTTTTCAAAGAAATGCTCAAATTAAAGGAATGGCTTGGGCTCAACAAAAAGGAGCTGAATTACAACAAAGAGAACAGCAATTGTCTATGGAGCAAGAAGCATTCTTAAGACAAATTCAAGTTGAAAGTGATAGTATTCGTAATTCAATTGTAACTGGATTAAAAGATTATATTAAAGAATACGGTAAAAAAGAAGGATACGATTATATTTACGGAACTGGAGATGCTCAAACTATTTTGTTTGCTAAAGAACCTTATGACATTACTGATACAGTTTTAAAGAAGTTAAATGAAGAATTTACTTCAAAAAATGGTAGTAAAGCAAAAAAAGAAGATACTGAAGAAGTAAAAGAAGATAAAAAATAATTATTTATTTTTAAATTAAAAAGCCTCTATTTTAGAGGCTTTTTTTATTGATTTTCATTTCTTTATATTTGTATTTTAAATTATTTGCCAAATGGAATTTTTATCTGCTGAAGCATCATACACTCTACGATTTATTAATCAGACAAATAAATCTGTTTTTCTAACAGGAAAAGCTGGAACAGGAAAAACAACACTTCTTAAAGAAATTATTGCTACAACACATAAAAACACAGTTGTTGTTGCTCCTACAGGAATTGCTGCTCTAAATGCTGGTGGTGTTACTATTCATTCTATGTTTCAATTACCTTTTGCAGTCTTTCTTCCAGATAATAAAGATGTTGCAAATTTTTCAGGAGGAATAAAGTTTGAAAGCCGAATATCATTAGCAAGACATTTTAAAATGAACAATACTAAACGTTCCGTTATTAGAAATATGGAATTGCTTATTATTGACGAAGTGTCAATGTTAAGAGCAGATGTACTTGATGCTATGGACTTTATGATGAAAAGAGTAAGACGAAATGAGCAACCTTTTGGAGGTGTTCAAGTTTTATTTATTGGAGATTTACTTCAATTACCGCCAGTAGTAAAAAATGAAGAATGGCAGTTGTTAAAAAATTATTACAATGGAATGTTCTTTTTTCATTCGCATATTATTCAACAATATCCACCATTATATATTGAACTAGATATTATTTTTAGGCAAAAAGACTCTGAATTTATAGATGTATTAAACAATCTTCGTCAGAATAAAATTACAAAAAATGATATTGATCTTTTAAATCAATTTGTTCAACCTGAGTTTGATCTTAAAAATAACAAAGGATACATTACACTTACTACTCATAATGTAAAAGCAAATACTATTAATCAGGAATCTTTATTAGAATTAAAGGGAAAAACATATTCATATTTGCCAAATATAGTAGGTGAGTTTCCTGATAAAATTTTTCCATTAGATGAAAAATTAGAATTAAAAGTAGGAGCTCAAGTTATGTTTATTAAAAACGATTTAAATTTTGATAAACAATATTTTAACGGAAAAATGGGTGTAATACATTCATTATCAGATAATGAGATATTAGTTCATTTTCCAGAAGAAAGTAAAACTATTGAAGTAGAACGATATGAATGGCAAAACATTCGTTTTAAAATAAATGAAAACACAAAAGAAGTTGAAGAAGAGGTAATAGGAACTTTTGTCCACTACCCTATTAAATTAGCTTGGGCAATAACAGTTCATAAAAGTCAAGGCTTAACTTTTGATAAAGCAGCACTCGATGTATCGCAGGTTTTTGCTCCAGGACAGGCTTATGTAGCACTTTCTAGATTACGTTCCTTAAAAGGGCTTATTTTATTGTCTCCAATACGAATGAATGGTATTTCTAGCGATGAAGGCGTTTTAAATTATTCTGAAAACAAAGCTACAGATGTAATTCTAGAAGAATCGTTAGTAAAAGAAACAAAAAATTTCTTATTACAAACGTTACTTAAGTATTTTGATTTCAAAGAATTAATACAAGAATGGCGCAATCATTTTTATAGTTATAAAGCTGAAGCTCCAAAATCACCAAAATCATTACATTCAAAATGGGCAAAATTGCAATATGACAAAATGGTAGAATTAGAAATTCCCTCAGGAAAATTCATGTCGCAACTTTATAAAATATTTTCCGAAAATGAAATTGATTTCAATTTTGTTTATGAACGATGTAATGCTGCATATAATTATTTTTTTAAAACAATAGATGTAATTGCAGAAGACTTGTTATTAAAAATTGAAGAAGTAAAACGAATAAAAAAAGTAAAAGGATTTTATGATGAATTATTAGTTTTAGAAGAGCTTCATATTTCAGCAGTTTTACAATTAAAGAAAGCTATTCAGTTGGCAAAAATCAGACTTGAAGGAAAAGAAATTTCAAAAGAAAATTTAGTTTCTCAAGACATGCAAGTTTATAAAATTAATAAGTTAGTAACTGTAGCAGAACGATTTAGAAATGAATTTGCCACTTTAGTTGAAGAAAACGAAGAAGTGTCATATTATGGAAAAACAAAGAAGAAAAAATCCAAAGAACCAAAGAAATCTACTATTGAAGAAACTTTGGAACTTTGGAAGGAAAATCTTTCTATTTATGAAATTGCAAAAAAGCGTAAATTAACACCAGAAACTATTTATAACCATTTTACTAAACTAGTTCAAATGGAAATAGTAGAATTGTCAGATATTTTATCTCATGAAAAAATTAAAGACTTAGAAAAAGCCTTTAAAAAGTATGATGGTGAAAGTTTAGGAGAACTTAAATCACTTCATGGAGATGTATTTTCCTGGAACGAATTAAGATTATATCGTGCAACTTTAAAAGTATAATTTAGCTTAAAATATATACAGCCATTATTGCAGGAACAAAATAAATAACAATAGTTCTAGCTCCATCATAATCTTTAGCTATTCGTTGACCAAATAAAAGAAATATTAATGTTAAGCAAGATAAAATAGCGCCATAATAGGCTACTTGACTAGATGTTTTTGTAAACAACTCAATTATTCCTGAAACACATAAAACACCAGAAAAAATTTCTAATATTAATATAGTAAATAATGCTAGTGGAACTTGTTTGGCTAATATAGTTTCAGAGAAATGTCCTTTTAACCAAGATACATTTCCTTTCCAATCTTTTATTTTATCATATCCAGATTGAAGAAAAGTTACACTTAGTAACAAAAGTAATAAAATAGGAGCTGCTTGTGTCATATGATTATTTTTTATGAATTAAACGGGTTAGTTTTATAGATAAATCAGTTAGAATAATTTTACTGTTACCATTTCTTTCAATATGATAAATAGCATTTTCTAATTCTTTAAATATATCATTAATATTACTTCCATCAACAAATGGAGAAAATTTTTCTAAATTAAAATTACTTTCAGTTGGTTCAAAATAAACCAAATTATTTGCTTTATAATTACTCAACAATGCTTGTCTAAAAAAATGAATACAATATTGTAAAAATTGTTTTTGAACTTCTCTTCCTAAACCAGCAATAGTTTCACTCCAACTTATTAAGTCTTGTATAGCTGAAGCATTTCCTTTTGCTTTAAAAGCACTCCTAACCCATTGAATAAACCAACTTTCAAAAGGATAATCATCAGCGTCTTTTTTAAAAAGATGTAAAGCTTTGTTATAATTTCCTTCACTTTGGTAAGCTATTTTTAATGCTTCATTTTCTTCACAATTTTCTCTATTTATTAGCGCTTCAGAAATAGTTACTTCACTTAAACCCATGAAATCAATTACTTGACATCTTGATAAAATAGTTTGCAAAACATCATCTAATGATTCAGTAATTAAAATAAAAATTGTTTTAGCAGGTGGCTCTTCTAAAAGTTTAAGTAACTTATTTGAAGAAGCGTTATTCATTTTTTCAGCCATCCAAATAATCATTACTTTATAACCACCTTCATAAGCTTTTAATGATAAGGCTTTATTAATTTCTGTAGCCTCATCCACTCCTATTTGACCTTGCTTGTTTTGAATACCAATGTATTTGTACCAATCAAATAAACCACCATAAGGATTTTCTTTTAAAAAAGATCGCCATTGAATCAAGAAGTTAGCACTGACTGGGCGTGATTTAATTTGATCATTTGTTGCAACTGGAAAAACAAAATGTAAATCAGGATGAGAATAATTCTCAAACTTTAAATTACAACTTTGATTACCAGTATTATTCTCTCCTTCTGAATTAGAACACAAGATATATTGTGAATAAGCAATGGCCATTGGTAGTGTTCCTGATCCTTCTGGACCAACAAATAGCTGAGCATGAGGAATTCTCCCTGCTGCAACACTTTTTATAAAGTGATTTTTAATATGATATTGACCTAATACATCTTTTAAAAGCATGAACAAATATACAATTCTAAATCTATTTAGATATAATCAAAATTTATAAATTCGATAGTCATTGGTATAGATAATAATTAATATATTAGAAATCAATTATTCAGTTGTTAATGGCATTATAGAAAAACTGTAATAGCGTTTTTTAATGTTAAAATTGTATAATTGGAGTAAAAAAAATTGTAACTTTATAAAAATATGATTTGATGATTATCTAGTTTTTTTGCACTTTATCTGTTAGTATTTTTAACTGATTAATGTGAATTGTTAAATTTTTCGTTATTTTTCGTTATAAAATGTAGAGAAATAATTAATAAGAAAATATGCGTTTGTTTTTTTGGCATAATAATTGATTAAGCTTAATAAATCGATATATTGATCAAAAAATTAATAATTTGCAGACTAATTATAAAATTAAAATTTATAATAAAAAAAGTTTTTTTAAGAATTTTATCAACATTTATATTAAAAAGTTTTGTTAAAACATTTTATTATTTATATTTGTAATTGGTTTGCCTATTTACTGAAAATTAACAAATTTTATTATGAGAAAATTTTACGTATGCATTATTGCATTATTTATGCTATCCTCAATTGATGCGTTAGCACAGAAAGATCAAAAAGTTGTTATAGATATCAGAGGTATTGGTTCATACCATGATAAAAAAGAGTTAGAATCTATGACAAAAGGGCAATTGATGCCATTGTATTTAGAAAGGGTTAAAATTTTGTTTAGTGTTATTCAATATTTTGGCGTTACAAATAAATCTGGAGTAACATTTACGGATTTAGGTATACCTGCTTCTAAAGACAATGTTAAAGCATTAGAAACTGAAGTGCAAAATAGAGAAGCCTTTTTAAATAGTAATGCTCAATTTTTAACAGGTATATTACCATATTCAGACACAAGTAATATAATTAAAGCAATTTTGTTTTATGAAGAAGTATTAAAACTTGTTCATACAATACAAGTTGAATAAGGTTGAATAAATAAAAAATAAAAGTTATGAAAAAAACTATCATATTAATTGTATTAATCCTTTTTGGGTTTACTTTACAAGCTCAACAAGATGATTGGGGAATTGTAGGTAGAAGTAATTGGTTAAACGGATGGTCTTCTTTCAACCCTGTTGGTAAAGAGTATCCACAAACTACAAAAATATTAACAGGAAATATATCTTCAGATTTGACATTAACAAATCTTGAAACATATAATTTGGTTGGTGAAGTATATGTTACCAATAATGCAAAATTAACAATTGAACCAGGTACAATAATTAGAGCTAGTTCAAGTGAGTATAGTGCAATAATCATAACTAAAGGTTCTAAATTAATTGCAGAAGGACAGGTTGTAAACCCTATAGTATTTACTTCTGATAAACCAACTAACGAGCGTAAGCCTGGTGATTGGGGAGGAATATTTATTTTAGGAGGAGCACCAATAAATACGTATGGTAATGTAGCAAGGATTGAAAGTGAAATACCAAGTAATTTTAGAGTTGGTGGTGGTGAACTTTCTACTGACAGTTCAGGATCTATTAAAAATGTTAGAATTGAATTTGCAGGAAGAGGAAAAGATAGATATGAAACATATGATGCGTTAACTCTTGTAGGTGTAGGATCAGGAACTATATTAGAATCTATCCAAGTAAGCTTATCTAGCGGAAATTCATATAAGTTTATAGGTGGAAATCCAAAAGCGACTAAATTAGTTTCTTTTAGATCTAAAAGTAGTGATTTTAATTTTACACAAGGAACAATTGCTAATATTGAAAATGGACTAGCGTTAAGAAATCCATTTTTCTCATCTAGTACAAATTTTAGAGGTGTAACAGTTAAACCTTTTGACAATAAAGACATGACTGATTTAACAAAGCCTGCCACTAATGTAAGTTTAAATAACTTCACAATAGTTAATGAAGTTGATGGTCAATCAGCAACTCAAGGTCTTATTAAAGAAGCTATTTATGTAAATAAAGATTGCTTGTTTACTTTCAAAAATAGTATAGTTTCAGGTTTTGATTCTGCTTTATTATTAAATGAAAACATTGAAGTTTCAGATCCTAATTTGACAAAAATAAAATTGCAACGAGTATTTATAAATAACTGTAAGAAAAATATAGTTTCTGAAATTGGTGGAATTACTAATGATGATTTAGAATCTTATTATGCTCAACCAAGTTTTGCAAATAGATATTCTAAAACTAAATCAGAGGATTTATTTGTTGATGCAAATAATCAAAGAACACCAGATTTTAGGCTTAAGATTGGAAGTATAAATTAAAATACATAAGAAATATTTTTAACTGTTAATATTATAAATACCTTTATAATATTAACAGTTTGATTGTTATATAATTATTATTCTAAGATTGTTTAATTTTTAAAAGATATTATGTTGAGTAAAATATTAAAGAGCTTAATTTTATTATTTGTTTTTTTTTCACCTGAAATAGAGGCTAAAGAAAAAAATCCAATATCTACTAATGAAGCATTCAATGTTGTCATTTCTAAGCCTATTTTTAATTTTACGTTTTTATGTCAAAGCTCTTCTATAAATACAAATCATGCCCTAACCTTTAGTGTAACACCAGTAGGAAATCTTCAGTCAAACAATGTGTTTACTTTAGAAATGTCAGATGATGATTTTTCTTCTAATATTGTTCAATTAAGTGCTACAACGACAAATGGCTCATCTCCAAGTGAGTTTGTCATGAATTTTACCTTACCAAATACAACTTACGGTACAGGTTATAAATTAAGAGTAAAAAGTTCTGCACCAGCAGCTACAAGTGTTAGATCTAATCCTTTTGATGCCTATTTTATGATTCACAATCAAGGAATTAAACTAAATAGTGCTACAGGTATAGATTCTGAAGTTGCATATTGTGCAGGATCTAGTTTTAACCTTTTTATTTTTGATTCTGGAGATGCATCTTCTCCCCTATTCTATCCTAATTTAACATATACTTGGAAAAAGAAAGTAGGATCAAGTGATGTTGTTGTAGGAACAGGTACATCATTATCTGTAAATTCACCAGGACAATATTTTGTAGAAACTAATTATGGAGTATGTACACCATCATCTTTGTCAAAATCAATACTTGTAACAGTTACAGAGTCAAGTGCAAATTCAATAATAATATCTACTGCAACAAATACTAATGAAGTATGTGAATCCGTTGGGGAATTATTAACTTTAAATATATCTAATAGTTCTATATATACTATCAAATGGTTTTTAGATGATGATTTAATAGATGGAGCTACTTCAAACACTTATAATGCAGTCTCTGGAGGTACTTATAAAGCTACTGTAGATAACGGATCTTGTGTTACTACTTCAAATACATATACATTAACATCAGACACATTTAGTGCAACAATTGATGTGAATTCTCCATACCAGTTATCTTTAGGAGAATCTTTTCTAGTAACAGTAACAACAGATGCAAATGCACCATCATTTCAATGGTACTTTAATGATAATTTATTATCTGAAACATCAAATGTTTTAAATATTAGTCAAACAGGTGAATTTAAAGTATTAGTTACACAAACAACAGGATGTGTTTCAACAAAAGAATTAATTCTTATCGTTATAGAGCCAAGTGTAGATGAAATCCCTAATCTAATAAGCCCAAATGGAGATGGTTTTAATGATAAATTTAAAGTTCCATTTGAATTAACTAGCTCTAATAATTTAAATTTAGAAATATATACTTCCTCTGGAAAGCAAATTTTTATTACAGATAATTACCAAAATAACTGGCCAGAGAATACTGAAGAAATTTTTCAATCAAAATCATTCTTTTATTTTAAACTAACTAAAGAAAATCAATTAATAAAAGAAGGAATCTTAACTATCATCAAATAAACTTAAACCAACCATTGAAAAAAATACACTTAGGGATAATTTTATGTATGCTTTTTTCTGTAACTTTTTCACAAGAAAATGCTTACTCCTCTTTCGATGTTACATTAAATAATTCAATTAAATTGAATCGGTTTCTTATTAACCCTGCTTTTAGCTATTCTAGGGAAGTAGCTCCTTCTTTAAATTTAGCAAATAAAAGACAATGGGTAAAATTTGAGGATTCACCCGTTTTATACTTACTAAACTATCAGGGGAGATTAAGTAATGAGTCTCGTTTTGCTATAGGAGTATATTCTCAATCTATAGGTTTATTGAAAAATAATGGAGGTGTAATAAATTATGCTTACAATGTTCCTATGCAAAATGAAACCAATTTAACATTTGGTATTAATGCATATTTTTCAAGTAGTAATTTTGATATTAATAGAGTCATTACAGAATCTCCTGAACCACTTTTAATAAATCAAGGCGCAACCGCTTTTGTAAATATAAAACCAGGAATAAATTTAAACATAAATAATTTTGATATAGGAATTTCTGCAAACAATATAGTTTCTTATAATTTAAGCACTAGTGAATCAGTACAAGATAATAATTCAGCTACTTTTTCTGGACATTTAATGTATACAAAGGAACTTAGTAGTTATTATAATATTTTGGACGGAAGTAATTTCTCTGGAATGCTTCAAGTTGAAAATAGAAAGGATGGTACAGGTATATCTGGGAGTTTTTTATTAGATCAAGAAGAATTAGGTTGGTTAGAAGCAGGTTATAATACTTTTAGAGGCGCAAATGCAGGAATTGGAGTTGCTATTTCTAAAAAGTTTTTAATAGGATATTCTTATAATTTATCAATTAATAATTCTTTATTTTTTGGTTCAAGTCATGAGTTTTCTTTATCATATAAGTTTACGAATTATAATGATTCTTATAATTTTAGGAAACGAGCACAAAAATTAAGAGATAAAAAAGCAGCAAAACAGCCTGTTTCTACTCCAAAAAATAATTCTGGAGAAGATAGGTTAGCAAAAGAAGCAGCTAGAAAAGAAAAAATAGAACAAAATAGGTTAGCTAGAGAAGAGGCTATAAAAGCTAAAGCTGAGAAAGATAGATTAGCAAAAGAAGCTATTGAAAATGCAAGGTTAGAAAGAGAAAGATTAGCAAAAGAGGCAGAAGTAAAACCTAAAGAAGAGGTTTTACCTGTTGATAATATAGAAGCTGAGAAAGACAGATTGGCAAAAGAAGCAGCAGCAAAAGCACAAGCTGAGAAAGATAGATTGGCAAAAGAAGCAGCAGCAAAAGCACAAGCTGAGAAAGATAGATTGGCAAAAGAAGCAGCAGCAAAAGCACAAGCTGAGAAAGATAGATTAGCAAAAGAAGCAGCAGCAAAAGCACAAGCTGAGAAAGATAGATTAGCAAAAGAAGCAGCAGCAAAAGCACAAGCTGAGAAAGATAGATTAGCAAAAGAAGCAGCAGCAAAAGCACAAGCTGAGAAAGATAGATTGGCAAAAGAAGCAGCAGCAAAAGCACAAGCTGAGAAAGATAGATTAGCAAAAGAAGTTGCAGCAGCAGAATCACAAGCTGAGAAAGACAGATTGGCAAAAGAAGCAGCAGCAAAAGCGCAGGCTGAAAAAGAAAGACTAGCAAGAGAAGCAGCAGAAGCACAGGCAGAGAAAGACAGATTAGCAAAAGAAGCAGCAGCAAAAGCACAAGCTGAAAAAGAAAGACTAGCAAGAGAAGCATCAGAGGCACAAGCTGAGAAAGATAGATTGGCAAAAGAAGCAGCAGCAAAAGCGCAGGCTGAAAAAGAAAGACTAGCAAGAGAAGCATCAGAGGCACAAGCTGAGAAAGATAGATTAGCAAAAGAAGCAGCAGCAAAAGCGCAGGCTGAAAAAGAAAGACTAGCAAGAGAAGCATCAGAGGCACAAGCTGAGAAAGACAGATTAGCAAAAGAAGCAGCAGCAAAAGCGCAGGCTGAAAAAGAAAGACTAGCAAGAGAAGCATCAGAGGCACAAGCTGAGAAAGATAGATTAGCAAAAGAAGCAGCAGCAAAAGCACAGGCTGAAAAGGAAAGATTAGCAAGACTAGCATTGGAAGCGCAAGCGGAGAAAGATAGATTAGCGAAATCTAACCTTTCTGTAGAAGATAAAATTTCTAGTATAGAAACTAAATTAAATGTATCAAATAAAGTACTTGATAATTATAAGCGAGAAATTGCTCAGAAAACTAAAAATTCAGATAATTTAATTAAAAGACTGGACTCTATTGTAAAGGAAAGAGATTTAGACTTAAAGGCTTATATTTCTGAAAATGATCCTAATAGTAAAAGTGTGCAACGTAAATTTGTTAGTACAACTCAACAAAATGCACAGTTAAACGCAATTAAAAGCGAAATAGCATCTAACAAAAAAGTTTTCGACGATTTAATTTCAGATTTTGAAAGCGCAAATAAAGTTAGACTTGAACAATTAAAGAAGAATGGTGTTAGTGATGAAGATGCTAAACTATTAAATCAGTATTATCAATCAGTTATTGATGATTTGAAAAACAAAAGACAACAATATATACAGTTTGAAAAAATTGCTGATGATAGAATTAAGAAAATTAATGCCGATAAAGAGGAAGAAAGATTAAAAAGAATTAAAAGAGCAGAATACGATAGTGAGCAACAGAGGATACTTAATGACCAAAAATCATTAGAAGATATTAAAAACTCTACTGCTCAAAATTCAAATGCAAATTCTGGAAACACAACAGAACAAGAGGAAACATCTTCAAATGATATTTCTATTATTCAAAAATTGAATGGAGTTGAATCAGGTTATTATGTTGTATTAGGAAAATATAAAAACATTGCAGAAAGAGATGCATTTGTACGTCAAGTAGTTGCAGGTGGAGGAACAAGCGTTACGCTTTTCTATAATATTTATGATGCTACTTATTATGTGTATATAGATAAGTTTGATGATTTATCAAGTGCAGTTAAAGCAACACAAGCAAGAGGAACAAAATCGTATAACAAAAAAATGTCAATAGTAAAAGTCGAATAAATAATATGTTAATTTTTTAATATTTTTTATTACTTTTAAAAAGTCTTAAACCACACTAGCTATGAAATTAAAAATTACTCAATTCAAAAGATTGGTGTTTGTCGTCGTTTGCATGATAAATATTAATCTGTTTGCACAAAATTATGTACCCTTTTCGGGACCAGGTCGTTTAACTCCGATACCCTTTAATGAGAGTTTAAAAGGAGATATGCTTCTTATAGGAAATAATATCCTAAATAGAAGCACAAGTTCAAATGGTCCAAATGTTCCTTATAACGGAACAGATATAAACGACAATTTGAACATGCAGTATGTTGATATTGATGGAGATCCTTCAACATTTAATTCAAGTACTGCGGACTTAACTATTCCTGTCGCCAATTCGGGTTGTTACGTTATAAAATATGCGGCTCTTTATTGGGCTGGACTTTATAATGAGGGTAATATTGATGATGAAGTCGATAGAAGCCGATTAGGAAATGTAAAGTTTAAATTACCAGGAGGTAATTATACTGATATTACAGGTGCTGTAATATATGATACTTATCCTACAGGTCTTAATCAAAAATATAGTTATGTTGCTTCTTATGATGTAACAACTTTGCTACAAGGATTAACAGATGCAAGCGGTACTTATGGAGTTGCAAATGTCCAATGTGGATTAGGTGTAAAAACCTCAGGTGGATGGTCTCTTTTTGTAGTTTATGAAGACCCATTATCAACTGCTAAAAACATTACCTTATTTGATGGATTTAGTAGTATTCAAGGAACTACAAGTTTAGATATTCCGATTTCTGGTTTTAATTCAATACCTGTTGGTCCAGTAAGAGCTAAATTAGCTTTTGCAGCATTAGAAGGAGATAATGGAATTTCAGGAGATCGCCTTAGAATAAATGGAACCAGTATGTCAATTCCAACTAGATTGGCTTCCAACTTTTTTAATAGTACCATAAATGATATAAATGGAGCATATACTACTCGAAATTTAAATAGTTCTAATACATTAGGATATGATTCAGGAATAATTAATATTCCCAATCCAGGAAATGCGGTTATTGCAAACAATGCAACAAGTGCAAATGTCCAACTTCAAACTAGTGGAGATGCTTATGTCTATTATTTAAATGCTTTTGCCGTTGAAATTATTCAGCCTCAAATAAATTTAATAAAAATTGTAAGAGATTTAGCTGACAATGATATTGGGAACACAACTGTTTCATTAGGACAAGAAATTTTTTATGAATTAGATTTTCAAAATATTGGAAATGATGGAGCAACAGGGTTTACTATAAAAGATCAATTACCATTAAATGTAACTTTTTTACCAGCAGACTTAGAGGTTCCTCCTGGAGTAACTTATACTTTTGATCCAGTAACAAATGAAATTATATTTACTATTCCTGATAATTTAGTAACCGAATCGGGTGCAAATTATTTAATTAGAATAAAAGTAAGAGTAGCAGAAACATGTTATGATTTAAGAGATGCATGTTCAAACGAAATTCGCAATCAAGCATATAAAACATATAGCAGTATAAATTCTGGAAATATAGTTGAAAATGAAGAGCCAAGTGCATCTGGAATTAATAGCTGTTTAATTCTATCACCAGGAACTACAAACTTCTTAGCTGATATAGATGATTGCGTTTTTGAAAGAGAAGAAGTTTTATGTGGTAACTCAGTTACTTTAACAGCGGGTAATGGTTATGTTTCTTACCAATGGCATAGCGGATCACCACCTACTGCTGCAAATGCAATTGCTGGAGCGACTAATCAATCATATACAGTTACAGGAACAGGAACTTACAGTGTTGTAAATACAGCACCAGCTCCGTGTTTATCTATTACTGAAACTTTTAATGTAATTGATTTTAACGGAGTAGTACCTAATCCGGTTATTCCTTATGCAGATCAAGTTGATGTTTGTCCAAATGATGATTCAGATTTACCAAAAATATATTTATGTGGTGAAACAGATAGTCAATTAATAGAAACAAATATACTAAATGCAACAAGTATTATTTGGGAAGTATTAAGTACACCTAGTACTTGTACTGATCCTACACCTTCAACAAATTGTCCAAATACAACATGTCCAGATAGTGCATGGTCACAAGTTGGTACAGGATCAAATTTTAATGCAGTTGATGCTGGTGAATATAGAGTCAGAATAGTGTTTCAAAATGGATGTTTTAGAACATATTATTTTAATGTTTATAAAAACCTTTTTACACCTACAGCAACATCTACAGATATTATTTGTAATACACCTGGAACGATTACAGTTAATGGAGTTCCTAATGGATATGAATTTAGTTTAGATGGAACCAATTGGCAATCAGGAAATTTATTTACAATTAATACAGCAGGAGCATATACTGTTTATATTAGACAAATTGGAGGTGGTGTTGGAAATTGTATTTTTGACATTCCTAATATTCAAATTCTTAATAGAGATTTTAATGTTGATGTTATAGTTAATGATGCTCTTTGTAATGGAGGACAAGGAAGTATTAGAGTTCAAATTAATAATGTTGATCCGCAATATACATATCAATTATCACAAGGCGGAACACCTATAAACAATGTAGGACCTATAAATGCAAATGATTATACATTTCCAAATTTACCTGCAGGAACATATACAGTTAATATTTCAACAACAGATGGATGTACATATTCAGAGACTGTAACAATTTCTGATCCACCATTACTTACTTTAACAGGAGCAGTAACAATTCCATTAACATGTACAGATGGAGAAATAACAGTTTATCCAGTTGGAGGAACACCTCCTTATACTTATGGAATTAATAATGATCCAGGAACAATTTATTCTTTACCTAATTTTGTTATTACAACACCTGGTACATATACATTTACAGTAACAGATTCAAATAACTGTACAGCTACTACTGATGTAATTATAGATAATATACCACAACCAGTATATACCGTTTCTCAAATAGATGTATTATGTTATGGAGAATCAACAGGACAGATAGAATTTAATGTTACAAATACAAACGGTTACACATTAGAATATAGTATTGATAATGGAGTAACATTTGGTACAAATCCAGTTTTTTCAAATTTACCTGCAGGAACTTATGAAACAATAGTTCAATATTCTTTAGGAGGAACAATATGTACTACTACAGTAGAAACAATTGTTATAAGTCAACCTGATACAGCATTGACAGCTTCAGCAGGAGTTTCTGAATTAGCAGGTTGTGGACCTAATGGAGAAGGTAAAGTGAGAATTACAAATCCTCAAGGAGGAGTCCCAGGTTATGAATATAGTTTTGATGGAGGAACTACTTGGGTTACATCTAATGAAGCTTATTTATTACCAGGAACATATTCTGTATGTATACGTGATACAAATAATTGTACTTTTTGTACAAGCGTTACTATTGATCCCGCTCCTCAAGATCCAACAATTTCAGTAGAAGACCCTGATTTTAATTGTACAGGAACAGCAACGTCTACAGTGACAGTAAGTTCAGGATCTACTAATTTTTCATATACTTATTTATTAGATGGAGTTGTAAATACAAATGTACCTGAAAATGTTTTTGTAGATGTCCCATGTGGAGATCATGAAATTACAGTTCAATACAGAAGTTTATCTGTTCCTACATATAGTAATTTATTATTTGAAGATTTTGGACGAGGAGATAATACAACTTCACCAGGTATTAATCCTGCCTATTGTTTTGAAAGACAAGTTGCAGCAACTCAATGTAATGGAAGTATTCAAATAAACGATGGAGATTATGCCGTAACAAAAAGAATTGATCCAAGATTTGGTACGTGGGCAGATCCTAGTGACCATACTTCTAACGGAACAGATCCGGAGGGAAGATTTTTATGCGTGAATATAGGAGGAACTGCTGGTGTAGGTGGTATTTTATATAGTAAACCAATCACAGATATTATACCTAATCAACCTGTTCAAGTTTCATTATGGGCTATGAATTTGATTAGAAGTAGTTCATCTACTTTAGGAGACCCTCAATTAACAATACAATTAATAGCAGATTTAGGAACTCCTTCCGAAGTAATTGTTGCTACAACACCTACTGCTTCACCAATTATTGTTCCTAAATCGAATCAATGGGAATCGTATAGTTTAGCTTTAAACCCAGGTTCTTATACATCATTGAGTTTTGTAATTAGATCATATAGTACTGTTATAAACGGAAATGATGTGGTAATAGATGACATTAATGTTTTTCAAGAACCAATAGCATGTATTACAGAAGTTAAGTATCCAATACATATCGATTGTAATCAAGCGTTCTCTGCACAAATTACAAGCTCAAGTGATGTAAGTTGTAATGGAGCTACTGATGGTCAAATTACAATTGCAGCACAAAATTTTGAATTACCTTATGGATTTGATTATTCTATAGATGGAGGTGCAAGTTGGACTAACTCTACTACTTCTCCTGTAACAATAACAGGTTTATCTGCAAATACATATAATATCGAAATTAGATTTGATGATACGGCTGGAACATGTTCTTTCCCTTTCACGCAAGTAATTTCTGAACCAGACTCATTACTAGCAGATGCTGTATTAACTAGTCCAGCTACTTGTTTAGTTGGTGGTGTAATTACAGCTTCAGCTTCAGGAGGAACTCCGAATTATCAATATGAATTACAAAATAGTACAGGAACAGTCCTTGTTCCGTTTCAAGTAAATAATGTTTTTTCAAATTTAACACCAGGAGATTATATTGTGGTTGTTAGGGACGTTCTTAATTGTACAGATCCAATTGATGTTGCTATAAATATCCCAGTACCTACTCCTCCTACAGCAGTTGTAGATGCGTCATCTGATTTGTGTTATGATGGAACAAATGCTGCAACAATTGTAGTTACTGCTTCAGGGGGTGTTAGTCCTTATCAATATAGTTTAAATGGAGGAACATATCAAAATGGAAATACTTTTTCTGGTTTAACACCTGGAAACTATACAATAACAGTTAGGGATTCTTATGGTTGTGAAGTGACAATGTCAACAGTAACCATTGCACCTCAATTAATAGCAAATGCTGTTTTAACTAATGGATTAGATTGTACAGCATCACCAGATGCAGATATTGATGTAACAATTAATGGAGGTTCTGCACCTTATACATATCAAGTTACATTTAATACAGCTTTCGACCCAACAATTAATAATATTACAGGAAATACTTTTACATATTCAACAGCGAATGCTGGAACATATCAGTTTACTATAACTGATGCAATAGGTTGTACAGTGACAACTTCTGTAATAACAGTAAACCCTTTGCCTGTATTGAATCCTCCAGTTGTTGCTCAAACAGGATTTAATTTATGTAATGGAGACACTAATGGAGCTATATCCGTTACTCCATCTGGAGGACAAGCTCCATATATTATAGATATAGTAAACACAACAACGTCTGTTTCTTATGGAGCACAGACTACAGGACTTACAGCGGGAGATTATACAATTACAGTTACTGATGCAAATTCTTGTATAGAAACAGTAACAATTACATTAACGGAACCGGATCCTGTTGATTTTACATTTACAAAAACAGACATTCAATGTGGAGCTGTTGGAACAGCCCCTGGAACGATTAATATAATTAATGTTACAGGAGGTACATCACCTTTTACATATACTATTTCAAATAGTACAGGAACCTATACTGACACCTATAATGCGGTGTCAAATGAAGATCATATATTTAATATTTTAAATTTTGGGATATATACAATATCTGTTGTAGATGCAAATGGTTGTCAATTAGTTGAAAATAATATTACAATTGCTTCACCACCTAATAATTTAAATATTAATGTGTCTCAAGCAATAACAGATTGTACAGTTGGTGGTACAATTGAGGTTTGTGTGGATCCAGCAGTAGCAGGAGGTCCTTATCATTTTGCAATTTATGAAGATTTATCACCAAATAATCCTCCTTATGCGACTTATCCTGGACCACAATATCAACCAGCAGATGGAGGTGCAACAGGATTATGTGCAACATTTACAGGATTAATGCCAGGAGTTACATATAGTTTTATTGTTTATGATGAAGCTACTAATTGTTATTATTTTGAAACTGCAACAGAGCCAGTACCTACATTGTCGACTATTACTTCTACAATAACACCAAATAATGTAACTTGTACAGGAGCAGCAGATGGAAGTGTCTCTTTTGTAATTTCAAATTATTCAGGAACAAGTGTTTCATATCAAGTTTATTTAGCATTAAATAATACACCTGTAAGTGCTGTAGGAACCTCTACAGGAACAGGTACACCAATAACGGTAAATGATTTTGGAGTATTACCTCCAGGAGAGTACTTTGTATTATTTACTGAAAACGATGGTCCAAATGCTGCTTGTTCTCAAACATCAATTAATTTTACAATTTCTGAGTCACCTGTTTTATTGTCACTTACGGCATCAGTAACTAAAAACGATAATTGTAATCCAAATGCAGGTCAAATTACAGTTACTGGTTCAAATGGAACGCCACCTTATACTTATCAGGTTGTTCCAGCAGGTTCACCAGCTCCAACAGTTTGGCCAGGTCAAACTTCAAATGTGTTTAATGTTGAAGGAGGATCTTATGATGTTTATATAATGGATGCTTACGGATGTATTCAACCAAGTACAAATATTTTTGTACCAACGGATACAACACCAAATATAGATTTAGATATTGATGCGGCTACACTTTGTAATATAAATGAAGGGAATTATTCAATAATTGTTACGAGAGACAATACAGTTGGAGTTGGTCCATTTACATATAGTGTTGATGGTGCAGCTTTCACAACATATACTGAAAACGCTTCTTTCTCATTTACTTTAACAGGTTTAAATTCAGGTACGCATACTGTTATTATAAAAGATTCTAATGGATGTACAGAGACAGAGACAATAACAATTTACCCACCATTAAATGGAACAATTACAACAACTATAGATGCAGTTGCAAATTGTGGAGTTAGTGATGGAATTATAACTGTTAATGCATCAGGAGGTTCAGATGCTTCAAATTATGTATATACAATTACACCTAATATAGCACCTATATCGCAATTAGGTAATGTATTCTCTAATGTTCCTGCAGGAAATTATACAGTTACAGTTACAGATAATATTACAGGATGTTCGATAGATAAATCTGTAATTTTAGATATGCCTACCGTTCCAGTATTTGATACAACGGTTACAAATGCAACTTGTAATTTAGGAACTGATGGAACTATTACAGTAAATTTAACAGGTTCAAATCCTAATCCAGTTTACATGTATGAAATTACTTCACCAATAGTTGTTGGTCCTCAAACTTCTAATGTATTTACAGGTTTATCAGCAGGAAACTATACGGTTGTTGTTACATCTGGAAGAAACTGTGTTACAACGGAGATTGTAACTGTAGGTGAAGCTACAGCAATTAATATACCTACTGTTACTGTTACTGAATTTGGATGTAATTCAGGTTCGAATACAGTTAATAATGCAACAATAGTTGTTAATGGAGTAAATGGAGGATCTGGAACATATATTAATTATGAGTTTTTAGATAGTTCTAATAATATACTTCAAACAGGGACAAGTAATACTTATATAGAGTCAAATATTTTAGGAGGTACATATACAATAAACGTTTATGATAATAATGGATGTATAGGTACTACAACAGCAGTTATAAATCCATTTATAGCAATTTCTAATCCTAGAGTAACTGTTACAACTCCAATTACATGTACAAATCCTGAAGATATTACAATAAATATTGATACAACAGGAGGAACACCAACTACATTAGTTTATACAGTAGTAGGATTAAGTACTGGAAGTACATATAATGTATCACAAACTAATAATCCTAATTTTACAGGATTAACAATTGGTAATTATCAAATTACAGTTGAAAATGCAACTACAGGATGTAGTGTACAAACAATACATTACGTATTTGATCCAAACACATTTATTGTAAATGCTGTAGTAAATAACAATGTAACGTGTTTTGATGGAGCTGATGGAAGTATTGATATTACTTTTATAGATCAAAATACTATACCTACTGATGATGCAGGGTCATTTGACTATGATATAATTGATACAGCTACTGGTTTATCAGTATCATCTGGAACTAGTCCTGATGCAGGACCATTTACAGTGGATAATTTACCAAGTGGTGTATATCAATTACAGGCTGTTTTAAATCAAAACCCGTCTTGTCCTGTAACAACAAACTTTACAATAACTCAACCTATTGAAACTTTATCAATTACTACAAGTAGCACTCCTATTTCATGTATTCCAGGTAGTGATGGTAGCATTTCTGCAGTAGGAAATAATGGTTGGGGAGCACCATATGAATATCAATTAGAATCTGGTGGTAGTGTAATTGTTGCTTGGTCATCTGTAAATAATTTTACAGGATTAGGAGCAGGTACATATACTGTTAGTGTAAGAGATAACATTGGTTGTGAGGTTTCGTCATCTAATATAATTTTAGATGTTCCAACTCCTATTGATGCTACAATCAATGCTTCTACTACATTTTTACCATGTAGAGGAGATAATGATGCGACTATTACGATTACTAATGTAACAGGAGGATATGGTAGTGGATATTTATTCGTTTTAAATAACATAACAACAGGTACTAGTTCTGCACCTCAAACAAGTAATGTATTTACTAATTTAGGAGCAGGAGAGTATAATGTTACTATTACAGATTCATTTAATTGTGAATTTCCAACAGCAAGTGTTATTATTGATGAGCCAAATGATGATGTAATGGCTAGTTTGGCAATGACAGTTGACCCGACATGTGATCAAGGAGCAACATTGGAATTAACTGCTATAGGAGGAACAGCTCCTTATGCTTACAGTACTACACCAGGAGGACCATATATTCCGTTCACAGGAACTATGGTTTTCAATAACGTAGCTTCAGGAACATATAGTTACTATGTTGTGGATGCAAACGATTGTTTTGAAGATTTTGCTTCTATAATTGTTGAACCTGTAATTCCTGTTAGTGTTACGGTTGATACTACTCGAACAGTAATTTCATGTAATGGCTATACTACATCAGTAACGGCTACAGCAGTTAATGGGTTAGGAAATTATGTTTATACATTGTTGCCAGCTACAGCAGGGGTTGTACAAAGTTCACCAGGAGTATTTATAAATGTTCCAGCAGGTACATACACAGTACATGTTGATAGTGGTGATTGTGATGGTGATTCTGAATCATTTACTATAACGGAACCTACACCTATAGAGTATGAGCTTACCATTACTCAACCTACATGTGCTAGTCTTCCAAATGATGGTTCGATTGAAGTTATTGCTACAGGAGGAACAGGAATAATTCAGTTTTCTATTTCTTCTGCACCTAATGAAACAGTTAATTCAGGAATTTTTAATAATCTAACTCCAGGAAGCTATACGATATTTATTCAGGATCAAAACGGATGTTCATTATCTCTAGGGCCTCTTGATATTACTGCTCCACCTACTTTTGAATTAGTTGATGCACCAAATATTATAGATGAGTTGTGTTTAGGTGATGGTGGATCAGTATCATTTAGTGTACAAGGAGGTAGTCCATCACCAGTATTTGGTTATGAAGCTACAAATGGATCAACTACTTTAACTTCATTAACAGGAGATTTTACTTTTGATAATTTAAGTTATGGTTATTATGAATTTATAGTAACAGATGGTACAGGAGTATGTACTGTAGATTTTGCAATTGATTTAGAGCCAGGTGAAGATATTCAACCGGGTGTTGAATTCGACAATTCATGTGTTAATGACTCACCAAATGTTAATGTTTTAATCACATTTAATGAAGATATACCAATCGGAGATCTTACTTTTGATTTAGACGGTGTTACTCAAGTAGGAAATAATTTATTTGTAAATGTTGCTGATGGAAATCATACTGCTACAGTTACTCATAATGATGGATGTGTAAAACAAATTAGTTTTAATGTGACTATTTCTAGTTCACCAGTTTTAACATTAGCTCAAAGTGGATTAAATCAGTTTACCATGTCAACGCAAGGAGGAACAGCTCCATATAGTTATAATGTTAATGGACAAGATGTTGGAAGTAATACAACTTATTTAGTTAATCAAACAGGTCTTTATACAGTAATTGTAACAGATGCTAATGGATGTACAGATGTTGATACTATACAAATGACATTCTATGATGTTGAGATACCAGATTATTTCACACCAGATGGTGACGGAACAAACGATGGTTGGACTCCTAATTATTTAGATCATTATCCTAAAGCTGTAACTTATGTTTTTGATAGATACAGTAGAAAAATAATTACTTTGAGACCAGGTCAATCATGGAATGGAACTTACAACGGAAACGAATTACCTTCAGGAGACTATTGGTATGTGTTGAAATTGAACGGAGAGAATGATGCAAGAGAGTTTGTAGGTAATTTCACATTATATAGATAATTTAAGATAAACTAAGCCTATATTTTTATAGGCTTAGTTTTAAAAATAAAAAATATTAAAATGAAAAAAATAACGCTATTTTTAATACTTTGTTGTTTGAGTCAATTGCAAGCACAAGAGCTTACAATACCTCAGCAAACGCAGTACTTAGCTGATAATCCGTTTTCAATGTCTCCAACATTTGCTGGAATTGGTGATAATGCAAGAGTTCGTTTAAACGGTCTTACACAATGGGTAGGAATTAAAAATTCACCAATAAATCAATCTCTTGCAGTAGATTTTAGAATTGCAGATAGATCAGGTGTAGGAGCCTATTTTTATAATGATAAAAATGGTAATACTAGACAATATGGAGCAAAATTCTCTTTTGCACAACATTTAATTTTAGATTATGATACTGAACAATACTTATCTTTAGGGATATCATTTAATTTAAATCACTTTAGAATTGATATTGAAAATTTTAGTAATCAATTAGATCCTTCAATTAATGGAGATAGAGCAACACAAAACTATAATTTTGATATTGGTTTTTTATATAGATATAAAGATTTCTATTTTAGTTATAATGCTTCAAATATTTTAGATAAAAATATAAAAGAAGTTAACTTCTTAGAACCAGATTTGTTGTTAAATCACCAAGTTTATTTAGGAAGTAAACTTAGAAAAAGCGGATCTACTTTCGAAATTGAACCTTCAGCATTAATTCAATATTTTCAAAGTGATGGTCGTTCAACAACCGATTTAAATATTAAATTTAAGAAACATGTTTATGAAGATTATTATTGGATAGGAGCTACAGCAAGATTCTTAAATGAACAATCGTTGAATCCTGTAACTGTTGGTCCAATGGTAGGACTTAGAAAAAATAATTTTTATTTTGGATATTCATATCAAATAAATACAAATGAATTATTGTCATATAATTCTGGAACACACATGATTACACTAGGTTTCGACTTTTTACAAGGACTTAGTAATTGTCCATGTACTCAGAATAGAGTTGTTTACTAAAAGAATAAAAAACATAAAAAATGAATGTAAAGTTTACTTTAATTAGTTATTTAGCTAATTTTGGTAAACTTTAATGATTAAATAAGCATAGTAATGAAAACACTTAATGATTTTGATTTTAATAATAAGAAAGCAATTATTAGAGTAGATTTTAATGTTCCTTTAGATGACAACTTTAACGTAACAGATGCAACGAGAATTGATGCAGCAAAATCAACTATAGATAAGATTTTAAATGATGGTGGTAGCGTTGTTTTAATGAGTCATTTAGGAAGACCTAAAGGGAAAGAACTTAAATATTCGCTTCAACATATTGTATCTGCTATAGAAAAATCATTAAATAAACCTATAAAATTTATTTCTGATTGTATAGGTAGTGATGTTGAAAATGTTGTTGCTACTTTGCAAAAAGGTGAAATATTACTATTAGAAAATCTAAGATTCTATACAGAAGAAGAAAAAGGTGATGTTGATTTTGCAGAAAAACTTTCAAAATTAGGCGATATATATGTAAATGATGCCTTTGGAACAGCACATAGAGCACATGCTTCAACAACAATTATTGCTCAATTTTTTCCAAACAAGAAATGTTTTGGTGCATTATTAGCAAAAGAGATAGAAAGTATAAATAAAGTACTTTCAAATTCTGAGAAACCAGTAACTGCAATTTTAGGAGGAAGTAAAGTTTCATCAAAGATTACAGTCATTGAAAATATTTTAGATAAAGTAAATCACTTGATAATAGGAGGAGGAATGACTTTTACTTTTGTAAAAGCATTAGGAGGAAAAATAGGAAACTCTATATGTGAAGATGATAAAATTGATTTAGCAATTGATATATTAAAGCAAGCAAAAGAAAAAGGAGTCCAGATTCACTTGCCAATTGATGTAGTGGGAGCTGATTCTTTTTCAAATGATGCAAATACTAAAGTTTTTGATGTGAATAATATTCCAGATGGTTGGCAAGGTTTAGATGCTGGTCCAAAATCTTTAGCTATTTTTGATAAAATATTAAACACTTCAAAAACAATTTTATGGAATGGTCCACTTGGAGTATTTGAAATGGAATCATTTGCTGTAGGAACAATTGCATTAGGAGAATCAATTGCAAACGCAACAAAGAATGGTGCATTTTCACTTGTAGGTGGTGGTGATAGCGTTGCTGCTGTAAAACAATTTGGTCTTGAAGAAAAAATGAGTTATGTTTCTACAGGAGGTGGAGCAATGCTTGAAATGCTTGAAGGAAGAACATTGCCAGGAATTGCAGCAATTTTAAATGATTAGATAATAAAAACAATTAAAAATAAGTTATAATAGTTATAACTAAAGATAAATTGAATAATGAATAATATAAAAATTTTACTTGCTTTTTTTTCGTTTTCAGTATGTATATATGCTCAACAAAATGTATTAATAAGTGAAACAGCACCTAAAATTTCATTTTTAGATTCTATTAAATCAACTTTTGTAAACCATAATACAAGTAATTGTATTGATGAAAGATGGATGGCAGAGTTATCAAATGATCAAATTTTTGATGAAATGTATAACGATGTTACAGAAATAGATATAGATTCTCTTGTAACCTTTGATTTGTCTTCTGAACTACTAAAAGAAAGATTAAAAATATTAGATAGTAAATCTCCATTTAATATTGAATACAACCCTGCATTGGAAAATGTAATTAAATCTTTCTTGAAAAGACGAAAAGGTATGTATGAAAGATTAATGGCAATTTCAGAATATTACTTTCCTATGTTTGAAGAGCATTTAGCAAAGTATGATGTACCATTAGAAATTAAATATTTAGCAATTGTTGAATCAGCGCTAAACCCTAAAGCAAGATCTAGAGTTGGAGCAACAGGATTATGGCAATTTATGTATCCTACAGGAAAACAGTTTAACTTAGAAGTTAATTCGTATGTAGATGAGCGTTATGATCCTTTAAAAGCAACCGAAGCAGCATGTCAATATTTATCTAGTTTATATAAAATATTTGGAGATTGGAGTATGGTTCTAGCATCATATAATGCAGGACCAGGTAATGTATCAAAAGCAATTAGACGTTCAGGAGGTAGTCAAAACTACTGGAATATTAGAAAAAATTTACCTAAAGAAACAGCTAATTATGTTCCTGCGTTTTTAGCAACAATGTATATTTATGAATTTCATAAAGAACATAAGTTTGAACCCAAGAAGGCAGCATTAACTTATTTTGAAACAGATACTATAGTTATTAAAAAGAAAATGTCTTTTCAACAAGTTTCAGAATTATTAGACGTACCTGTTGAACAAATAGAGTTTTTAAATCCTATTTATAAGCTTAATGTTATTCCATTTCAAGAAGATAAAAAACATTATTTAAGATTACCAAAAGATAAAATAGGATTATTTGTTTCTAATGAAGATAAAGTTTATGCCTATTTAGATCATTTAGATACTTTTAAGGAAAAAACACTATTTCAATCAGAATCTAATGATGAAGCTATTACAAGACAAGTTAAATACCATAAAATTAGAAGTGGTGAAAGCCTTGGAATTATAGCTCAAAAATATAAAGTTTCCGTTGCCGATTTGAAAAGATGGAACAAAATAAGAGGAAATTTTATTCATGCAGGAAAAAGTTTAAAAATTTATTCTAATCAAAAAGTATCATTTTCAAGCAATAAAAAATCAAGGAATAACTCTGTAAATCAAGTATATATGGTTAAAAAAGGAGACTCATTGTATTCAATAGCTAAGAAGTTTCCTGGAATTTCTGCGGATGATATTAAAAAATGGAACGATATTAGAGGTAATAATATTAAACCAGGAATGAAATTAAACATTAACGGATAAAAACCGCTTATATGAAACAGTTATGTATTACTTTTTTTAGCATATTTCTTCTATTTTCATGTCAATCTAAAAACGAAGAGAAGAATGCTATTTTATCTGAATCAAATGGAAAAATTAATAATGTTTCCATTATTGTTGATGAAAATCTATGGAATGGAGAAATAGGAGATTCTATTAGAAAAAAATTTGCAGCTCCAGTCGATGGATTAATAAACGAAGAACCATTATTCAATCTAAATCAATATCCAACTAAAATATTTGAAGGAATTGTTAGAAAGAGTAGAAATATTATCATAATTGAAAAATCTAATAGATCTGGATACAGTTTTAAAAAGAATGAATTCGCAAAACCTCAAAATGTATTTTATATCGTAGGTCAAAATAATGATGAGATTTTAGCAATATTAGAAAAAAAAGCTAACGAAATTATACAGTCACTAAAAAGTTCTGAAATAACTGAAAATCAAAATAGACTTAAAAAAGCCCTAGTTGATGATAAAAAAGTTAGAGATCGATTTGGCATTGGTTTAACAATAGGACATGGCTACAAATATGACATGGTTAAGGATAAATTCCTTTGGATTAGAAAAGAATTTAGCACAGGTTATAATAGCATTTTAGTATATGAAGTGCCAATTAATTTTATTGAAAATGATTCTAATGTTGTAACCAATATAGTTAAAATGAGAGATTCTATTGGGAAACAATTTATTCATGGAACATTAAATGATACATGGATGGTTACAGGAGAGGATTATTCACCATATCTTTTTGATATAAAAATTGCTGGAAGAAAAACATTTGAAACAAAAGGGAACTGGTATCTTAAAAATGATTTCATGGCTGGTCCGTTTGTGAATTATGCTATTAAAGATGAAAAAAATAATCGTTACTTAATTCTAGAAGGTTTTACTTATAATCCATCTAAAGCAAAACGAGATTTAGTTTTTGAATTAGAATCTATTATTAAATCGGTTAAGTTCTTTAAGTAATCTAAAAAAATAGTTAGAGCTACATAAGTACAAAATAAAAATCTCATTAAACAAATATTTAAGCCGTTTAATGAGATTTTGTTTATTTCACACACTTTATAATTTTTCAAAAATGATAACATTCAAAATAAAGCGATTTAACGAACTTTCTCTTGTTGAACTATATTCTGTGTTGCAATTAAGATCAGAGGTTTTTGTAATGGAGCAAAACTGCGTATATCAAGATATTGATGGTAAAGATGAAAAAGCAATTCACGTAGTAGGATATTATGAAGGCAAAATAGTAGCTTATACTAGAATTTTTAAAAAAGGAGATTATTTTGATGAAGCATCAATAGGGAGAGTTGTTATAAGTCCAAAATATCGAGATAAAAAATGGGGACATAGTTTAATTAATGTATCTATAGACGCTATTAAAGAAGTTTTTAACGACACTAAAATTACTATTTCAGCACAACAATATTTGACAAAATTTTATCAAGCACATGGTTTTGTTCAAACAAGCGAAATGTATTTGGAAGATGATATTCCACATATTCAAATGAAAAGGAACTAAATTTTAGTAATTACAATTTCTACTCGTCTATCAAGTAAAGCACCTTTTCCAAGAGATTGTGTATTTCCGTAACCTTTATACGTCATTCTCTTTTTGTTTATTTTCTTTAGAAATAAGTATTTATAAACAGCTAAAGCTCTATTAGTTGATAATTCACGTTTTTTAGTTTCTCTATCAATAGCTTCTTTTTGATATGTAGGAATACAACAAACATGTCCTTGAATTTCAAATTCAATATTTTTAAACTTTAAAAGTTGTTTTGCAATTCTGTCGAGTTCTTTTTTAGCTTGAAAAGATAGTTTACTACTTCCTCTTTCAAAAAGAAGTTTGTCAAGATAAATTCTATCACCTACAATGGGCTCTTTTGGAATTATATTATAAATGCCTGAAATTTCTAATTTCTCAATTGTAATAGGTTTATAATTTACTACAACATCAACTCTTCTGTTTTTTGATCGTATTTCTGGAATATTTTCTAGTAAATCATCATCAATTAATATTCGTCCTTTACCTTCAATACTAATAATGATTTTACTTTTTATGCCTTTTGAAATTAATTTTTCTTTTACAGTATTAGCTCTATTTGTAGAAAGAACATAATTGTATTCGTCTTTTCCTCTATCATCACAATATCCAAAAATCTCAATGGTTTCAATATGTGTAGTGTCTAATTTTTGTGTAAATTTTAAAAGAGCTTCTGCTTGAATTTCTTTTAAATCATATTTATCAAATTCAAAATAAATAGAATGAACTTCCTCTTCTTGTGCCCTTAAGAAGAAAGACATAAGAAAAGAAAGAATTAGCAAAAACCGTTTCATTTTACTTTTTTAATATGGCATTATACTGAGAAGGAGTATTTAAAACCGTTTTAGCTTTACTAATTTCAATGTCTTTTTGAGTATAAAACTCATATAAGCCTTCTTTATATTGGTAACGAGTAATAAGTTCTTCTTGCAATAATTTTACAAATTCCGTTTTATATTTCGAAACTTCTTGGTCTTGACTTTTTTCTAAGGCAATTTGTAGTTGTTTATACTCATTTACTATAGAATCATCTATTTTCTCTTTCTTAGCTTTTTCTAAAAGTGTTTTTAATGCTTTTCCTGTTTCAGAATCTAAGCTATATTTTTCTTGTTTTATAAACGTTTTGAAAGCATTAAAATCGGCATCAGAAATAGAAGGAATTCCTGTTTGATTTGGTGTTTTGTAGTATAGGGTAGTTGCAAAATCAAAAACAGCATCATTTTTCAATAATGCATCAGCAATAGTACTTGTTTTAGTTTCTTCAACAATAAGATCTGGTAAAACACCACCACCGTCATAAACGGCTCTTCCTCCTTTGGTCTTAAATGCGTTAAAATTGTTTTTATCAATCTTAACTGCTTTTCCATTTTTATCTTTATGAGCGTAATCTAGCGCTTGAATACATCTTCCAGAAGGCGTGTAATATCTTGAAATAGTAACTTTTACTTGAGTACCATAAGATAAATTTAAAGGTCTTTGTACTAATCCTTTTCCAAAACTTCTATTTCCTACAACAACTGCTCTATCTAAATCTTGCAACGCTCCAGAAACTATTTCAGAGGCAGAAGCACTTCTATCATTAATAATAACCGCTAATGGAATTTCAGTGTCAATTGGTTCATTTTTAGTTTTGTAAGTATTGTTGTGTTTTTCAGATTTTGATTTTGTGGTTACAATTATTTCATCTCTTGGAACAAATAAATTACAAATATTAACAGCTTCATGTAATAGACCACCTGGATTTCCTCTTAAATCTAAAATAATTTTTGTTGCTCCTTTTTGTTTTAAATCTAATAGAGCAGATTTTGTTTCACTACTCGATTTTTCTGTGAATTTTGAAAGTACTATATAACCTGTATTATCAGGTAATAATGAATAAAAAGGAACAGCTTTTACCTCAACTTCATCTAAAATAATACTTGTTGTTTCTTTTTTTCCTTGTCTTTCAAATGTAATATTTACTTTAGTGTTTTTTACACCTTGCAATAACTGAGAAGCATCTTCTTTATATTCTTTAAGATTTATGTCTCCTATTTGAGTTATTTCATCACCTGCTTTTAAACCTGCTTTATCTGCCGGAAAACCTTTGTAAATTTCTTTTAAAAACACACGACCTTCTTTTCTTTGCACCATAGCTCCAATTCCTGTGTATTCGCCTGTGTTATTTATCTTAAACTTTAAAACATCTTGTTCATTAAAGAAAACAGTATATGGATCAAGTTCTGCCAGCATATTTTTGATAGCAACATTCATTAATTCTCCAGGATTTGTTTCGTCTACATAGTTTTGATTTACCGTTTTAAAAGTTGCCGTGAAAATTTCAATTTGTTTTGCAATTTCAAAGAAATCATTTTTAAAACTTACAGCTAGAAATAGAAATCCTATACTAAAAAAGGTTAGAATGTATTTTTTATTAAAAAATCGTTTCATTATTACTTGTTTTTATTTTTAAGCTTTCTTCTGATTAGAAAGAACGCTACTACGAAAATAAGGATAAATGGCCAAATATGTAAGATTCCAAGGAAGAAACTTGATAATCCATTAAAGCCAGATGAAATAGCATTCCACATTTTACTTCCATAAGAAATGGTTGTTCCTGTTCCTGTTGGATTTTCGGTGTACATTTCAATAGAAATAGTACTCATTGCTACTTTGCTTTGTAGATATTTTAATCGTCCTTCTTTCGCTTCAATTTCTTCTCTAATTGATGCTAATTCTTTTTCAATTTCTAGTATTTCTGTAACCTTATTGGCTTTTTTAAGAATTTCTAAATAACGATTTTCTAATGTTCGTTTTGCTTTTAATCGTGCTTCAAGATCAACAAATTCTTCTGTTACATCTTGCGCGGAAATTTCTTTTTTGTCAAAATGTTTTACTCCTTTGCTTATTTCGTTTATAAAAGAATCGAAATAAGCATTTGGAAGACGAATAGTAATATGTCTATATGTTGATTCATAATCTTTTCCAGAATCATCATTTTGAACGTAAGCTTTGTGTGATTTTATCGCTTTTTGAATAGCAATAAAGCTGTTCTGTAAGTTTTGTGTTTCAAATCGTAGGTTACCATTTTTTATAATCTTTATATCAGATTTGTTTTTTTCAGTTTCATTTACATTATAAGAATAATTCTCAGAAATCATTGGCGCCATTTCGGCAGCTTCAACAGTTTCAGTTTTATAATCTACATGAGCAGATTCTTTATTGCAAGATAAAAGGAGTGTAAGTAGAAATAAGGAAGAAATAACTGTTTTCATAAGTAGTTCTTTAAGATTAAAAAAATAGATTTACAATATAAAGAATCACAAAAACTCAGCCAAAAATTATTTTTTTATTTCTAAGATAAATTTTTCAAATAATAAAATCGTTTTTTCATGAATTTCATGATAAGTAAGACGTTCTTTTGTTTGATAAAAAAACATAATTGCGTATGGCTTCTCTATGTTTTCCAATATCATATTTTTATTTAAACGATAGCATTCACGAAGTAATCGTTTAAAATAATTTCTATCAACTGCTTTTTTGAAATATTTTTTAGAAACAGAAACGCCAAACTTTAATTGCTCTGTTTCTGTTGGGTTTTCAACAAAAACTAAGCGTAATGGATATTTTGAAACTGATTTGCCTTCAGAAAAAAGCAAGTCAATTGTGTTTTTACTTTTTAGCTTCTCGTTTTTAGGATAGTTGAAATTCATAATTTTTTTAGAAGCTGTAAAGATATATAAAATCGTAAAGAATTTGTTTTGTTATCTAAAAAAGAAGAGTCTAGATGGAATTGTATTAAAAAAGCTCATCATTGATGAGCTTTTTTGTTTTTAGTAAGGTGATCTAAAGTTGTAAAATATTATTCTACAATTAGTTTGTATTTAGGAGTATTGTTTAACGGACAAAAGTATACGTATTCTCCTTTTTCTAGTGTAACAGGAACTTTTGAAGAAGCTGTTTCACCATCTTTAATAGTTTTAGTTAGCATAGCATCAGCAATAAAATCAGATTCTTGAATATCTTCTTTGTTTGGAGCTAAAACAAAAGCTACTTCATGGTCAATACCATTGTTTGTTACTTCAAAAGAGTAAGTGCCTGGTTTTAGGTTTAATTCTGTAGTAGTAAAAGCGCCTTTTACTTCTTCAAGTTTAATTATTTCAGTTACTGGAGTTTCATCCATTACTACTTCTTCAACGGCTGGAGTTTCTTCAACAACCACTTCTTCAACTTGTTTTTTCTCGTTACAAGAAGCAAAAAGCATTACTGTGAAAACACTCATTGCTAAAATACATTTTTTCATTTTTCTATTTTGATTAAATTATTATTGCAAATGTATAGTAAGGCTAATTTTTGAAATGTTGGCTAGATTACATAAGTGTGTTTTTTAATTATTCTTTTACTTTACTCAATAATTTATAATTTATTTGATTCGTTTAGGTTTATTATTGTTGTTGAGCAAATCAATAAAAGATTTATTGTGCTCATTGAGTTCATCTAAATTTATCATTATGTGTGTAATTTTTTATTTTGCGTGTAATTTATAAATGAAGCTCAATGTGCACCTTGAACTTTTTTATTTTACTTATATTTTACTAATTTTTTAGCAACTTCATTTAGGGTTTTTCTGTTTTGATCTATAAAATATAACCCTGCTTGTATGAGTTCAAAGATGTTTTTCTTTGATGTATCATCCATTTCAGGTGAAGCATTTCTTAATTGTGGCATTAAACGATAATAGTTCTTTTGGTTTCTTGGTCCTAATGTTTCATACATTTTAGTAAGATGATAATTTACGGTTTCAGCATTAGCCGAAAGTAGAATGTCAATTAAAGGAGAAATCCATTTTATTTTTCCTGCATTTACAAATTTTTCAAAAGTGTAAGGCTTTAATACTTCTCCTGTTCCTATTGAGACAATAACCATATCATTAATATCGGGATAATCTCGTTTGTTAGGATCTTTTAAGACTTTTGAAAAAGGTATTTTTCTAGCTTCTGCATAAGCACATAAAGCAGGATTATTTGCATATACACCACCATCTATTAATGTAAACTCTTGATCATAGAGCGATTTTATTTTGGCAGGTTCAAAATAGGTTGGCGCTGCACTCGTGGCTCTACAAACATCTTTTACATAAAAATTTTCTAATTGCGAATTTGCTTCGTGACTACAAAAAAATTTCGCTTTTCTTTGATTGATGTCGTAAGATGTTATTAAACAGGGTTTTATTAATTCTCTCAATTCTAGGTTTCCGAATACTTCATATAATTGTCTTTCAAGATTTCTTTGTGAAATTTTTTCATTAAAAAGACCAAATGGATTTATAATTTCTTCCCAAAATGACACATTAAAAATTGAATCTCCTTTTTTTGCATATAAATCTAAAGCCGCTTCAATTGAAAATTTTGCGTTTTTAGAATTATCAGGGAATAATAGGATTGCAGATAATAAACCACCAGTGCTGCTTCCCGCAACCAAATCAAAATAGTCGCCAATTTTAGCATTTGGATTATCAATTTTTTGTAGTTGTTCTTGAATATATCGTAAAACAACACAAGTTATAATACCTCGTATTCCACCACCATCTAGACTTAATATTCTAATTTTTTTTGCCATACATTTTATTTTAAAACAGTTGTGATGACAACATCAAAAATGGTTTTTATAATGTTGTTTTTAATATTGTTTAATCGAATTTTAGATAGTCCAGCTGTTTGTAGTGCTTTTAATGCAATAATATCTTGCTGACTTTTTAGTAACCATTGAAATTCTTCTTTTGTTATAGCTCCTTCAATTAATAATAATAACCAGCGTTCTATTTTTTCTTTCGATTTTTTAAGAAAATCGTCAATATCTTTTTTAATTTCTGGTTTTAATTCTTTGTATTTATTTTCTAAGAGAGTTAAAAGGCTTGCTTTTAGGTCGCTCATTACTTTTTCGATATCCATGATTTATATTGTTTTTATTTGTTGTTTGTAAGTTTTATTGTGATATAATTTCTAATAGATTGTCTTTTGATGTTTTATCTTTTTTAATTTCATATTGAATGAGAAGGTCAAAAGCTTCTTCAATTTGTTTTTTTGATTCATTAATAAAAGTAGGAGAGAGGCTTTGTTTTTCTTCCCAAAGTTTAAAAAAGCCACTAATAAGATGCTTTTCTTTATTAGTTAAAACTTGCCACATTGCAAAAGTAATTTCGTTGTTTGGCTTGTTTTTTTCGTATTCTTTAAGCTTTTCTATGTTGAGTTTTAATTTTTCAACAGCTTCTTTTTGTTGTTCAAAAGGATATATTGCATTATCCATAATTGATAATGTTTCTACTTTAAATTCAGTTGTTTTTTGATAGGAATATTGATCGAAAATGGCTGTTTTTAATGATTGACAGCTTGTTAAAACAATTAATAGAAGTAGAACAGATTTTATTTTTAGTGTTTTCATGGTTTGTGTTTATTTGTTGTTTGTTTTATAAAATTACATAATCATTTTTATCTTTCTTAAGTTTAGATAATTTTCTCCAATTATTATATCCAATTTTCTCAAAATGAGGTAAGTCTTTGAATGTTTTCCAATTTCCTCCCCAATCCCAATTGTATTTTGCGAAAATTTTCACACATTCAAACCAATCGGCCACCTTATCTCCATCCCAGTCTTTCATAGTATCCCAAGATGCTTTTTTACCATCTATAATAAGGCATATGTCTACTGCAAATCCGTAATTGTGAATAGATTGTCCTCCTTTTGCATTTGTTACTTTTTTTCCTGAAATAGTGCGCCCTTTGGCATATAATTCGTTTTGTTCTTCAATAGTACGAAACCCTTGTGTGATTCGTATTTTTGCTCTTTCAGAGAGTGCAATGTTGCATTCTTCAACAATCTTTTCTACTTCATCTCTAACTAATGGATGAAGTTTCTGAATTCTTTTTTTAGTGTATTTGTCCATAAAACAGTATTTTTAAATTATAAAACAAATATAAAGAAAATAATCTTAATTTACAAATAATACAAAGAAAATAATCTAAGTATTTTTATTTTATATCTTGATTAAAATGAATAGTTAAGCAGTTTTTTGAATTTTTTTGATTTATATTTACAATAAAAATATTCTATGTCTGAAAATATTCCACAAGCCAAAACAATTGATGAAGTTCTTTCAATTTTGAATGTAATTATTGATGAATTTATAGAGAATAAATCTACTTTGGGTTACTTTGCTGTTTTGTACTACAAGGTTACTGAAAAAGTAAAAGAAGGAATAGAGGAGGGAATGTTTCAAAATGGACCACGAATGGAGCAACTTGATGTGATTTTTGCTAATCGATATATTAAAGCGTATTATGAATATAAAATGAGTTTGCTACCGTCTTCTTGTTGGGAAGTTGCTTTTAAATATGCCAATGATTATTGGATAGTAGTATTACAACATTTATTATTAGGGATGAATGCTCACATTAATTTAGATTTAAGTATTGCAGCAGCACAAGTTGCACCTGGAGATGAAATACATGACTTGCATGCCGATTTTAATATGATTAATCATATACTATCTGGGTTAGTGGGTAATGTAGAAACTGCTATGTCAGATGTTTGGCCTTTTTTAAAATGGGTATTAAAGAAAACCAGAAATGTAGATACTTTTCTAATTGATTTTAGTATGCAAGAAGCTAGAAACGGTGCTTGGAAATTTGCAGTTGAATTAGCACCATTAAATTCAACACAACTGGAACAACAAATACAACTTAGAGATAAAAAAATAACAAAAATTGCAGATTTAATTACTAATCCTGGATATATTCCTTCTTTGATTTTTAAGATCCTTCGTTTGTTTGAAAGAGGAAGTGTGGTGGCAAAAATTGATAAATTGAGAAGTGTGATTTAAATTGGTTATATGTATTATAAGTTTAATGTTATCAATATTTAATGCTTTTCTTTACATCATCAGTATGTTCTAGAACTTTTTTGCAAGCTATTTTTTATGACAACTGTTAATTATGTTCCCAAAGATAATAATTGTAATTTAGTAAGTATAAAAGGTGGTTAAATAGTATTAATATGTTTCTAAAACATGGAGTAAAGAAGGATTTAGAAACCTAAAGAATTCATCTATTGATTTGTTTTTTTAAAAAGCTGTGACAAAAGCAGTTGTGACAAAATTTTTTGTCACAACTGCTTTTGTCACAAACTTGTGATAAATCTTTTTTATAAAATTATTTTGTCACAGTTTTTTGATAGTTCAGTTTTGTTTTCTTTCGAATAAATTTAATGATTTTTTAAAATGCAAAGTAAAGACGGATTTTGTTTCAATATTAGCTTTTTTAGAAATTCTAGTTACAATCCCTTTTGGTTTAATAAATGCATTCGCTACTTTACTTGGTTTAGTCTTTTTTTAAAAGATTCTGCAACCTCATCCAAATGTTTTATAACCTTATCTTTTTCAGCTTGAGTTAGTTTTCTTTTTACGTTATTTTCTTCAATAACAAGATTATCTAACTGTTTTTCTACATCATCAGTATGTTCTAGAACTTCTTTGGCACTTTTACGTAGACCTCCTTTTATGGCTGCTGTTATTTCTCCTCCCAAAGATAATAATTACAATTACTATTTAGTAAGCATAAAAAAACCACCATAAGGTGGCTTTGAAATTAATTTTCTTTTCTATAATAAATTCCTTTTTCATCCTTTAGAATTTCGCTTACTTTATGTGGACTTTGGAAATATAAAGGTTCTCCCGTTTCATCTGAAATGACTAAAAAAAGAGCTCTATCGAATACGGGCTCATGCAATGAAGTAGTCCAAGAATTAATTTTTTTACCTCTTGGTCTAGCTACTTCGTCTTTTTCTCTAAATGAAACGCCTAAAATATTTTCTTCTCTATAAGATGTTTTTTGTATATCTTTTAGTACTTGTTTAGCTTTAGCAAGCATTTGTTCTTCTGTATGTTTCATATCATTTTATCGTTATTGGTTTTAGATTATAACCATATTTAGGTTCCGTTCTAATTCTATTAATATATTCTAATGCATCTGTTAATTCGTCTTTAGTCCATTTACCTCGTTCTGCAAGTATTTTGTTCCAAACATAGGTTTCTTTTTTTAACACATCTAACTTATTATAGGATATTTCTCCCACCTCTTCAAAATGTTCCAAATGTTTCATTTCATGGAATAAAACAATTTCTGTTGGATTTTCATAAATTTTCTTTTCAAAATCAATTAACTTTCTTGGTAAAATCAATTGTTTTGTTTCTGCATTAAAACCACCTACAAAATCATTATCTTTCATAAATCTAAACAAATCGTTTGGTTTATCAAATCTATTGCCATTGATAACAATTGGTTTAAATTGATTTAATGCATTTTTTATATCTCCTTCTAAAATTAAATTAACTCCTTTTTGTTTTAATATACCCCTTAATTGTCTTATTTGTCTTTCTGTTGCAACTTTACCTCCTAAATTTCCAATTTTATGTGAAGCCATAAAATCAACCTCTGCAACATCTTCCAAATGTTCAATTACCTCATCTATTTGATTGGTTTCATCTGCATTTTTAGCGGTTTTCTTTAAATCATCAGTATGTTCTAGAGCTTCTTGGGCACTTTTGCGTAAACCTCCTTTTATGGCAACGGTTAATTCTCCACTCAAAGATAAGATTTGGATGTCAAATTTAAAGCATAAAAAAACCACCTTCGGGTGGTTTAGTTAATATTTATATTTATAGATTAAATCATTTATTTTTAGAAGAAAACTTTTAGAAGTTAACTCAATACTATCAATAGGGCTGTTTTCAACTTTAAAAATTATTTTGTCTCCTTCAATAGTTTTTGAAAATTGTTTACCTTCTAATGTGTTTTCTACCATATTGGTAAAATTATGTGAATCAACAAATTCAAAAAATCGTTCCACTGGTATTTCTAAACCATCTTTATCTTTTATAGTATCTGTAAATCTTTCAATATCTGTTCTAGCTAAATGTTCTTTTAGTTGAATAACTTTATCATCTTTGTAAATTGCTTTTGCCGCAGATTTTATATCTTTGGAAATAGCAAACATAACTCTAGGAGATTTGTCTTTATAGGCTATTATCATCAATTGCAATACCTTTTCTAAAGGTCCTGAATCGTTAAAATTTCCATATTTAACCATTTCTGTTCTCCATTTTTCATCAAATGGATTGGGAGCATCTAATATTTTCTCGTTGACATCTTCCCATAAAAAACCAATGTTTATTCCTTCAAATATCATAATTATTTATTTTTAAATTAATTTATATAATGTACATAATCCACTAAATCTTTAATATCGTCCCATATCAGTCTAAATACAAAAGCATCTATATATTCTGGTGCATTAGGTAAAGTTGCTTTTGCAAAATCTTCTTGATTTTTTATTTTTCTAATTAATTGCTCGCTTAATTTTCCTGAAATTCCTTTATTTTTCATACTATATACAGTTCCTTCAGGTGTTACAGCTCTCACTTCTGATAATCTTGTTCCGATAAACATTTTAATATCAGCCAAACTAAGACCTGATCCATTTGGATGATTATGTGTAATAATAGATCTTACAAATTTTTCATCTGAGATATGCACCCAATTTATACTGCTTTCTTTTTTTTGCGTGACTTTTTTAATTTCTATTTTCTTGGCATTGTTTAGCAACATACCCTCTTCATATTTTAACTTCTGAATACTTGATTCATAGTTCTTTATTTTTGAAGAAACTTCATCCAAGTTTTTAAGTACTTTTTTTGCAAATCTTGAACTGTAATCAGATGCTTCTTCTGCTACTTTATATAGATGCTCAATTACCTCATCAATCTGCTTAAGTTCATCTGCATTTTTAGCGGTTTTCTTTAACTCATAAGTATGTTCTAGAACTTTTTGGGCACTTTTTCGTAAAGCTCCTTTTATGGTAGCGGTTATTTCTCCTCCCAAAGATAATAATTGTAAATGTTATTTATTGAGCATAAAAAAACCACCCGAAGGTGGCTTTGAAATTAATTTTCTTTTCTATAATAATTTCCCTCTTGGTCTTTTTCAATTTCTGATGTAGTGTATTTGCCTTGAATGTATAGCGGTTCACCAGCCTCATCTGAAATCACTAAAAAATCTACACTATCAAATAAAGACTTAATTATAGCTACCCAACAAGGATGATTTTTGCCGGTATTTTCTCCCCTAATTAATTCTTTATTACCATTATAAACTACTTGTTCAATATCGGATTCTTTATATAAATCTTTAAACAAATCTTTTAGTACTTTCTTTATTAATTCTAAAATTTTTTCTTCTGTATGTTTCATTATATTTTAATTTTTTAAGGGTTCTAACCCATATTGTTCTATCCTAATCCCGTTAATGTAATTTAAAGCGTCTTGTAATTCTGGTTTTGTCCATTTGCTCTTATTAGCGAAAATTTCTTTCCAGACATAAGTCTCTTTTTCTAATTTTGATAATAATAAATAAGCTTCTCCTAATTCTTCATAGTGTTTCAAATGAGCTAGCTCATGAAATTGAACTATTTCTGTTGCGTTTTTACTTAAATAAAATTGTTTAGTATGTGCGTTAAAACCTCCAGGAAATCCTTTTGCTCTCATTGCATAAAATAATTCATCTATATTTTTAAACTCATCAATAGGCTTGAATAATTTTGTAATACTTTTTATGTCTCCTTCAACAATTAAATGAATTCCTTTTTGTTTTAAAACATTTCTTAATTGTCTAATCTGAGAAGCTGTTAATATTTTACCTCCAAAATTACCTATTTTTCTGGAAGCCATAAAATCAATCTCTGCAACATCCTCCAAATGCTTAAAAAAATCTTCAATCTCATCATTGGTTAGTTTTCTTTTTAAGTTATTTTCTTCTATAACGAGATTGTCTAACTTTTTCTTTACATCATCAGTATGTTCTAGAACTTCTTTGGCACTTTTGCGTAAACCTCCTTTTATGGCTGCTGTTATTTCTCCTCCCAAAGATAATAATTGTAATTTTTTAGTTTTTAGGCATAAAAAAAGCTACTCGAAAGTAGCTTTGAAGTTTATAGCTAAATATTTATTCAAGTATTGTAAAATACTTTCCTTCATTATTTTTTTGTATTTTCATTCCAGATTGTTTATGTTTTATAAAAAATGGTTCACCATTTAAATCCGAAATTTCTAAAAAAATATGATTATTTTCAATCTGTGATTCTTCTTCAAAATCAAATCCAACAATCCAATAAGGTTTTATGTTCTTTACTGCTTGTTCGTATTTTATTTCTTTAGGCAAAAAACCTGCTTCCTCTATTTTTTTTAAATTTTCTAACTGTTCGTCAATACTTTTAAAAATTGGTTCAATTTCTAAATTAGAATTATAGCCCCATCCTATATCCTTCATAGTTTTAATCGCGATATCAACTATTTCTTGTTTTTTGTATATCATTTTTTATTAATTTTATCTATAAATAAATTTTAATCCTTCCATTTCATAATTTAAATCAAATTTAATCTTAGACCCTTTTTTATTTGCTTCAACAACTAAATCTTGAACATAAATATAAGAGTCAAACAATTCTTTTTGAGTCCATTTATTTTTTGATTTCCATATTTCTTCCCAAACAATTATTTCTTCTTGTACAAAATGAACTTTAGGCTTTTTATCAAACCAATATTTTAGATGAACCATCTCATGGAAAACAGTTAATTCAGAAGCATTTTTTGAACGTAAAAATAATTCTGGTGGAGGTCCTTGTCTAAAGCTACCTAAAACATTTCTTTTGTTCCAATCTGTTAACTTATTTTTTAAAGAATGGTCAATATCAACTAGTTTAACTCTAACTTTATACTTTTGCCAAAGAAAATCTTTTAATAAGTCTAACTCTTTTTTTGTTAATAATCTACCTCCTGATGAATCAAATAATTCATCTATTTTTCTAAATAATTCATTAGTTTCTCCTGCTACATCTTCCAAATGTTCAATAACCTCATCTATTTGCTTGGCTTCATCTGCATTTTTAGCGGTTTTCTTTAAATCATCAGTATGTTCTAGAACTTCTTTGGCACTTTTGCGTAAACCTCCTTTTATGGCAGCTGTTATTTCTCCTCCCAAAGATAATAATTCTAACCAAAATAAATACTCAGTTAATGCTTTTCCAAATTTGGTATCGGCTAATCCTGTTAATTTTAACAAAGCATTTAAAGAACCACTGCTTATTTCAATAACACTTACGCCAAAACGAATTTTTGCTAAGTAATTAAATTTCTTGGCTTTATCAAAAAACTTATATTTTGTAGCTACTTTTACAATTCTTTGTAAATGTCTAAATTTTGCCAAGTTTCCAAATCCAGAAAGTGTGGTTATAGCATCTACTGTGTATTCTATACCTGTTATCACATTGCTCCAAAAGGCTTTGTCTTCATTGGCTTTTAAGAAAAAAGCAGGAAGCAATCTTGGTAAAGGTATCGGGCTTTCTTGCTTTACATCGGTTAGCATTAAGGGTTGAAAAAGATGATAGCTAAACTTGTTTTGCTCTTCAACTATTTGGTTTACATAGTCTCCTAAATTAGGATCAAAAACACTAATAATATTGTCAATCCAGCTTTCATCTTCGCTTACTTCTATGTGTTTTCCATTTTTAAAATCGAAATTTCTATTGCTACTGTAAAATCCAGCAAATTTCTTTGATTTGTATGGAATAAGTAATGATCCTTCATCATATGTATAATAAGGATTGTCAAAATGTATAAAAGAACTTTTTAGCCACACATTATACAAGAATTGTACCAGTGTTACGAAATTTTGTCCATTCATTTTTTCGTATAACAACGAAAAATAACTTTTCTTTTGGTTCTTTTCTTCTATTAGGTTTAATAGAAAAACATCTTTATTTTTTGAGCTTTCATAGATACCTTCTAATATACGCAAAACGATGTCTTCTATATTTAATCCAATGTTTGTAACATTATATTCTAGAGTTTTCTCTAAAACATACCATAGGAAGTTAGGATCTATTTTTTTAAAGAAGAAGATAGGCACAAAATAGAGGGTTTCTAGAATTTTAGTGCCACTAGAAAAATGGAGTAGGTTTTCTACAAAAATGGTGTAATCTTCTAAAAATAACTTTTTTGCGTTACTATTAAATGCGTCTAAATCGTCTAAGCCATAAAAAACAGTTTGGTTTAGAAACTCCAAAAGAGCTCCAAAATAGTTGAATTCTAGGCGTATTGCGGTTTCGGTTATAAAACTGTTATAGGATATTCCTTTTTGGTAATAGGTATATTCTAAATAGTATTTTGCTCCTCTTTGACTTATTTTTGGTAAGAGAAACACAAAACCTGCTTTGTCGTTTTTGTAAAAACCAACAGTTCTTTTTGTTTCCGAACTCACTAAATTATAACTGGTAGAAAGTAAAGCTCTTAATGCTAGATCACTATTGTCGCTTGTATAGCCTTCTTCGTCTTTATAATTAAAACGATAATCTCCATTTGTAATGTCTTGTATGTTATTTGGATGATACACAAAATAATCTGGGAATACAAAAACATCGTCGAGCGAAATTTCTATAATTTTATCTATAGCTTGACTATAATAATAGTTTCCTAGGGTTTCTATTGCTGTAAATGTTTCACCTTCTTTTTCTTCCCAAATATCAGTAAAATAAAAAGGGATTCTTTTATATTTTGCAATGGTTTCATTATTAATTTGAAAATCTTTTTTAATATAATATTCAATTATTCCATTGGGTTGTCTTTGCAGGTACAAAGTGTCTTCAATTTCATGACCTAAATAAACATATCCATTTTGATTTTCTACAGCTTTTTTTTCTACAAAAATAAAATTGTCCTCGTGAGGTATCCCATTGTGCTTATAACTCTCATCTACAATAATTGCTTCTTTATGTTTGTTATTTAAAGCTGCTTCATCTGATCTTCTGAAAAACTTTAAATAATTTATTATTTGTTTGAAATCGCTCATCATTAAATTAGTTTAAAAACCCCAACAATTGTTGGGGTTTAAGGTTGTACATTAAGAATTATACTTTTTTGACTACTAATTTTGCCTCTACTGTTTGGTCGTTTACAAGCTCTACTACTTGTTCTTTACTTCCTTCGGTAACAATATATGCATCATTTGGAAAATCGTTTTCAGCATCTAATAATAATTCATATCTACCTGCTGGCAAATGATTTAGTTCCCATTTTCCATTTTCATCACAATAAGTGAGATCTTGGATACTGCCGTCAATTCTTTTTAAAATAATTTTAGCATTAATTCCTTCGCTACCTTCAATAATTCCTATTAATCGGGCAGTTTTTGTAGGAGTTTGAGAACCACCTAATTCGGCATCTGTAAATTCAAGTGCATTAGATTGTGGCACGGTGTCTGGATCTTCAAAATCAGATAAATTACCATTCTCAGGGAGTGCTTTGTCAACTTTTAATCCAATGCTTTGAGCTTGTAATATTGTCATAGCAGTAGGAACTCTTGTCCACCATGCTTTACCTGTTTTTTCACCTTCAGGAGCACGAAGTTCATCGATAATAGATAAATATAGTTCATCTTCAATTACAGGAATTTCTCCTCCATTCCATATTTGACCTGTTTGCATATAGTATCTAACAGCATCTTCAAATCCTGGACGAACAGTTACAACTACTTTAGCCATACCTGCTTGCATGAAGTTTCTGAACAAAGGATCGTTAGTATCATCATATTGATATAAACTATTCCAATCTGTACGATTTCCCCAATAATATGGATATAAATGATAGGATATAATATCCCACTCAAAGGCTTGTTCTATAAACTTGACAAATGCTACATAGTCATCTAACTCTTGGTTTATATTTACTTCGGTATTTCCAAATGTTTCAATAATGTCAGACCCAATTCTTTTAAACATATTGTCTTTACCGTATGTTTTTTTAGCTTCCGGATTTTGACTAATAAGGTAAGAAATACAGTTTTTGCGTAGAATCTTATTTTCAAATTCACGATAAAACCCTGGATTTGTTCCTTTGATTTGAACTCCTATTTCTTTTTGCTCTGCTATTTTCTGGTTATAATCTTTTAATGCATTTTCGTAAGCATCAATTATAGACTTAAAGGTTTCTTGTTGCCATTTTTTATAGTACTCAGGAGTTCTTTCACACTCTATTGTTGCTGTAGCATTAAAAACAAAACTGTTTAAATAATAAGCAGATAATGGAATTTCTCCTTCAAACTTTTTTAATTGTTTATTGATTCCTTGTCCATTAGGTTGTGGGAATCCAGTGGTTTTATCTAAAAAGCGTAAGTTTCCTATTCCAACGTGCATTCCATGACCTTGTCTATAGTCTCCATCTTCCATACTAGCCCAAGTAACTTCTGCATTCTTAGTATAATAGCCTTCAGGGATTTTTAAATTTTCTTTAGTATCAAAAGTTTCATGTCCATTTTGAAAACCTCCTGAAGAGACAGTATTGTTTGAAAATGATTTCCCTATGTAAATTGTTTGAGCAGGAGCTATTTCTAATTCCACATTATACTTACTTCCCCAATATTTGATAGTATTATCATTAATTTTTGAATAATCACTTAAGTTTAAAGAATTGAAGCTTTTATCTTCTATGTTATATACTCTTGGATCTGTAGGTTCTATTAATTTTGTACTACTATCATTTCCTGTCATACCAAGTATATGTAGTTTTGCAGGCTGTGGAATCATAAACTCAAACATTAAACGTTTTCCATAGTTTAAAATTTGATTTTTATAAATTTTGTCAACCCAACGATAGACACCTACTACATGTTTGTCTCCTTTTCTATTGTCAAAACCGTGTGTGTTGCTTTCTTCAAACTCTTCAACTATTTTTTCAATACGTTCTTGCTTTACTTTAGTTACTAGTCGATCTAAAGCTTTTTCTGTAATTTCTTTAGCTTCTGTAATGGCTTGGTGTGTGCTGTTTTCCTTAGAACTATTCGTTGCAAAACCAGTTGAAGCCCCTAGTTTTAACTGAATCCCTTTAGGCTCATAACTTACATTGGCATTAGCATAGAAATCTTTATTTTCTTGTAATACTTGCGCTACTTCATTTTGCATTTCAAAACGTGATGTTGAGCTTGTATCTGTTAATTGCTCTTTTTCTCTTTCAGATGAGCTTGTATTAGTGATGTCAGATCGACGTAATTTTCGAGTAGTTCTTTCTTTAAACTCTCTTGCCATTATGTTTTCAATATGAGCTACTTCTCCTTCTATATAATTTTGAGTTGTTTGTTCTACTTTTTGATAGTCAGCAATACCTAATTGTTTTATACCAAAACCACTTGGAATAAATACTTCTTGTTCTTTAGGAGGAATAGTTATAGAATCATTAGGGTCTTCATTTCCGCCAAGATCTATTATTTCTTTTTTAAGTTTACCAGTGAAACATTGATGAAGATTAAAACCTTCAACGATAAAAGACATTTTTGTTCCATTAGTAAACGTAATTTCTCCTTTAAAAGATGTTATGTCTGATTCTTCTAATAATGTAGGAAAACCAATGAAAATATTATTTAAGAATATCTTGTTTCCAACTTTAGTAACAGTATAGAGTGGTTGACCTCCATTTGTGTAATTCCCTGTTGTTTTTTCCAAAGTGTAATTAAAACTAGACACATTCCAAGTATTATCTGGTACAACAAATGACAAGTCTGAATTATATTTTTTACTTGCAAGAGCATTTATTGTTGTAGGTTTTGAACATATTTGAAAGCTAAAAGGATTAACTACAGGAACTGTTATTGGAACTAAAACACCTCCAATGCTAACTAAACTATTTTCATTAATAGAAATATTATTATTGATGATTTCATTATTGTTAGAAATAAGATTTGTTATGTGTCCATTAAGACCACCAATTGTTTCAAATTCTTCAGATAAACTAAGCATTGATACACTGATACCTCTCTCAACTGTTGATGTAGAGTTATTACTATTATTAGTAATTTCCAATAAAGTATCATAACTGGTTTTACTAAGCTTTGATTCTAAATGTTTTATATCTAGTTCGTCTCTGAAAGTAAAATTAAATTCAGGCAGTTCAGGTTTAGGAATACTTGGTTGTTGATTACAAGGATCTTTTGGATCATATACAACTTGTGGATCTCTTACACTACACCATTCTTTACGTGTTTCTTCAACATGAGTGTTGTATTCATCTAAAATAGGCTTGATTTTTACTTGATGGGCTTTTTCAGCTAATGTAAATGAAGCATTATATTCTTTTTGATGATTTTTCTCAATTATTTTTAATTCTTTAACTAACTGTTCAAGTTGTTCATTTTGAAATGAAGTTTGAGCAATAATTTGCTGTTTTACCATGTCATCAGAAGCCACAGTCGCTTTTGTTGTAGATTCTGTTGTTGCTAATCGAGCATTTTGATTTGTAGATGTTGTTGTTTTGTCTTCTACAAAAAGAGATTTAGGCAATACAACTTTAGCATTTAATAACATTTTTGCATGTTCTACTTTTGGAGTATTTACATCATATTTTGTAATAAAATGATTTGCAAGAAGTAATTGGATTATGATTTCTTTTGCATAAAAATCTTTTTGTGTGATGGTTTGATAAAATAAATTATTCCATAACAACATTAATGTAGTACTATCGTTTATTGCTACAACTCCATCAATTTTGGTATTAAGTTCTTCTATTTTAAAAGAGGTACGGTTTTTAGCAATCCATGTAGAAAGTTGATATAATTTTGGATTTATACTTTTTATGTTTTCTAAAGTTAAATATGAAAATGTTGATGACGCCTCTTTCATGGCTTCCCATTTAGTAAAACCTTCTGGTTTTCCAGCAACTACTTCATCATACAGTCCTTTTAATTCTTTATTTCTAAATATAAATTTTTCATCTTGATTGTCTTCACTAGACAATTCAGGGGCTCTCATGTTTACAAACTTGAAAAGCGTGTTTTTAATTTGTGTACTCATTTTAATAAATAAATTTAATTAGGTGAAAATTGCTTTAAAAGGTTGCGCATCCCATTAAAGAAAGAATATATTCTTAGTAAATATGTTTTATTTCATAATTACAATGCAAATATAAGAGAAAATAATCACACAAACAAACGTTAAAAAGAAAATAATCTAATTAATTTGTGTTTTGTTGATTTCCAGGATATTTTTGAGAAAATAATCTGATTAAATTTTTATTCTTTGTCTTTAGATAAATTGCTATATGTAGTTTTTGGTGTGTAAGTATTTGATTTTGTGTTTATTTTGACTTTTTGTAATATGTTTTTTTTTGAATGATTTAAACTCTTTAGTATACTAAAATGTGTAGATTAAATTAGTTTTTTAAAAAAGAAAGGAGATTACTTCTGTTTATTAATTGTAGAAATTATTCTTATAAATGGTTTTTTGTTTATAAGGAAGTATAGAGTTATAATCACAGGTAATTTTCTAAAAATCACTATTTATGATGATTTTTAATGTATGAATGAACCTTAGATTTGCACTATAAATTTTTAACAAGATAAAAATCAAACAGAGAGTTAGTAAAGTGTTTTAAGACGATGATTTTTTGTTAAAAAGGTATAGCTAGTATTTTTATTATAAACAAATTACAGACATGAATTTCATTTTAATTATTCAAAATGGAGTAAGATATTTTTTGAATAATTAGTTAAAACATCATGCAATTATAATAATTGTATGGTGTTTTTTTAGAGTTTAAAAAGTCAAAAAATTAATCAAGTAACCCTAGCTCTATTGCATATTTAACTAAACCAGCAGTATTTTTTACATTTAATTTGGATAATAAGTTTCTTTTGTGAGTATTAACAGTATTAAGACTGATAAAAGTTTTTTCGGCAATTTCTGCGGCCGTATATTGTTTTGCAATTAATATAAGAATTTCTTTTTCTCTATTGCTTAATTCTGTAGTGGTTGCAAGGTTTTGTTTAAAGTTAGTTTCGTATTCATTATGAATAATAGCTACTTCTTTAGAAAAATAAGTTTCTCCCAAATTAATTTTTTGAATAGCATATAATAATTCGTCTTTTTCTGCATTTTTTAGAAGATAGCCATCAATTCCTATTCTGATTAGTTTAGCAATCATTTGGGAATTACTATGTGTGCTTAAAATAAGTATTTTTAAATTAGAATATTTCTTTTTTATAATTTTTGTTACTTCAATTCCATCCATTTCAGGCATACTAATATCAAGTACTATAATGTCTGTTTTTGTTTTCTCTAAAAGAAGTAGCACTTCTTTGCCATTAACAGCTTTTCCGACTATTTCTATTTCTGAAACATTGTTTAATAAAGACATAATTCCTTCAAGAAACATAGTATGATCATCAGCAATAATTATTTTTGTTGTATTCATTTTTAATAAGTGGATTTAAATTATTGGAATTTCAATGTTAAAAATGGAACCTCTATTCATGGTGGAATCAATATGTAAGCTTCCTTTTAAATTGTTTATTCTATTCTTAATGTTTATAAAACCTATTCCTTCTTTGTTGTTTTTAATATTAAAACCTATTCCGTTATCTTCAAATATAATATTTAATGAGTTTTCAATTAAGTTAAGTTGAAGTTCAATTTTATTGGCTTTAGCGTGTTTTATAGTGTTTGTAATTAACTCTTGAACAATTGTGTAAACTTCCACTTGAATATTTTCGTTTAAATTGTTTATTTTTTTCCTTGGATATGCAACAAATGAAGGTGTTAATTGACTTACTTCTGCTAGTTTATTTAGATATTCTTCTAATACATCACAAAATTTACTTTGGTTAAATTTTTTAGGTAACATATTATGTGATAAGTTTCTAACCTGATTGTAGGTTTCGTTTATTTGATGATTGATGTTTTTAATTTCACTTTCTTTTCCAAAATTAGAATTGCTAAGTTGTAGTTTTATTGCAGCTAAGTTTCCACCAACGCTGTCATGGAGTTCTTGAGCTATTCTCAAGCGTTCTTTATCTTGTCCTTCTATTTGTGCTTTAATAAGTTTTAATTCTTGATCTTTTAATAGGGCTTTGTTTTTTTGTTCGCTAATCTCTTTTTGCTTGTTATTGATTAGTATTTGAGCTTTCTGTTTTTGATAGTAAACAATTAATAATGCTATGATAGGAATAAGAATGATAAGAAACCCAATAAAAATAATTTTTCTAGTTTCTTTTTGTCTTAATATTTCAGAATCTTTTAGTTGTTGTTCTTTTTTTAATAATTTTATCTGATTGGCTTTTTTTTGGGAAGACTCATTTAGTTTTAATAATTTATTTTCATTTTTTTTACTTTCAATTGCTTTTTGTAAGTTGAGGTTTTCAATTGTCTTTTCTTGGTTATTTAAAATAAGAATTTTGTTGTTGTTCTCTAACATTAAATCTCTTATTTCATTTTCTTTTTGTAATGTTTTAAACTTTATATCTAATTCATTTATTTCTTTATCCTTTTCTAAAATGTTTATAGAGTCTTTTATTTTAGAATATCTATTTAGAAGTTCGTAAGCGTTTGTGTAATCACCTTCTACTATTGCAATTTCTTTTAGTTTAAGAAATAAATCTCTTTGGTTGCTTAAGAAGTTGTGTTGTAACGAAATTGTTAATGCATTTATATAATAAAGCTTGGCATTTGCATAACGTTTTTGCTCATATAGAATAGAGCCAATATATTCATTAGCAAAAGCTTCTGTTTGATAAAGTTTATTCTGTTTTGCAAGTTTTAATCCTTCATCATAATATTTTAAAGCTTCTTTATGGTTGCCAAGATCTTTGTAATTTTCTCCTATATTTATTGCTGTTATCGCTTGACAGTTTATATTCTCATTATTTTTACAAATAAGATTAGCTTTTTTTAAATAAACAATAGAAGATTCATAGTTTTTAAATTCCCCATAAATAATACCAATATTTATATTGCTACCAATACTTATTTCATCATCAACGTCTTTATATTCTAAACATTGCTTGAAGTATTTTAAAGCATTTGTATAATCGCCTTGTTTTAAATAAATATTTGCAAGACCATGTAAGTTTACATAATATGGATATCCTTTTTTTTGATTTTGAACAATTTCAATTCCTTTTAAATGTGATTTTTTACTGGCCTCTATAAGGCCTTTTTTATTGTTGTATAAACCGATTAAGTTATAACTACTAGATGCTAGTATTCTTCTTAAAGAGTCATTAGCAATAAAATCAGTGCTTTTAAGAGCTTTGTTGGCATAAAAAAAAGTAGAATCTAATATGGTTTTTTTATTGAAATAATTAGCAAAAAACAGATTTAAACGAGTAATGGATTCTTTTGTTTTTATTTTTTTTACAAGTTTGTGAGCATTACTATATGCTTTCAAATCGTCTTTGTTGTTTAATAATGGAAATAGGTTCTCGATTTCAATTTTTTCTTGTTTTACTAAATCTTTATAATTATTTTTCTTATTTTCTTCTTGAGCATTTATAATGAATGTAAAGAAGTAAAAGAGAAGCGAATAACTGTTTTTTCTTAAAAAAAATTGCATTGAGACTGTAAGTTAGAGCTAATATTTTTTTATCAGTTTTTGAAGAATGTCAAAAATAAAATAAAAAAATCTATTCTACATTATTTAAGTTTAGATAAATCAATTATAATGTATTAGAAAAAAATCAATCAAACGTTATTTTTAATGAAAATTTTCATAACTTTGCTGTAAAATAAATTTTTAGCCATGGTTTCAGAACGTTTAGGTCATTATATAGAAAAAAAAGGATTTAGCTTTTATGCTTTTGAAAACAGTCTTGGAGCAGGTAGAGGAAGTATTTCTAAAGCCGTAAAAGAAGGGAAAAGTATTGGGTCAAATGTTATAGAAAATATTCTTTCAATATATTCTGATTTGAATCCTATTTGGTTACTAACTGGAACAGGAACAATGTTTAAGGAAGATGAAGAGTTTTTGCTTAATAAAAGTGTTGATGCTTTTTCTTTAAGTACAGATAAGAATATAGATAGTCAACAAATTCCTTTATATGATATTGAAGCTGTAGCCGGATTAGTTCCTTTGTTTCAAGATAGAACTACTCAAACACCATTAGATTATATCTCTATTCCAAGATTGCCAAAATGTGATGGAGCTGTTTATGTAACAGGAGATAGTATGTATCCACTTTTAAAAAGCGGTGATATTGTTTTGTATAAAGAGGTAAATGACATAAAGAATGAGATTTTTTGGGGGGAAATGTATTTGTTAAGTATGGACATGAGTGGAGAAGAATATATTACGGTTAAATACATTCAAAAGTCGGAACAAATTGGGTTTGTGAAATTGGTTAGTCAAAATAAACACCATCAAGATAAAGATGTGGAAATGTCCAAGATTAAAGCATTAGCACTTGTAAAAGCAAGTATAAGGATTAATTCTATGCATTAAAAAAGAGAACTTTTTGAGTTCTCTTTTTTAATATTATTATGAAGAAAATAAGATTTAATTACTCATTTTCAAATACATTATTTTCAAGTTCTACATCAGCCATCAATCCACTTGGATCTATTACAATTGCTTGAATGTTTGATTTTGATTTTTCAATTTCGAACGAATATGTTGGATATGCCCAGTCCCATCCTTTTAAAGAGGTTCTTGATAATGTTTGATATGGATTTGGTTTTTCCCAACGCATTAATGTATTTGGAATGTAAAACGTTTCTTGTGTTCCGTCTTTATAAACTACTAAAATATCTAAAGGCATTGGCATTCTTCCAAGTCTTTCTAAAGAGATGGTTGTTTTCTTGTTATTTTCTATTACTTCTTTTATTGCATAATCAATTGTATTTGTAGTTTGTGTCCAATCTACTAAATACCAATCTAAATTTGCTCCAGAAATTTTTTCTGCTGTCCTTTTTATATCATTAGGTGTTGGATGTGTGAATTTGTAATCACTATAATAACGTTTTAATGTCTTCATTAAATTTTCAATACCAATAACATATCCTAATTGAGCTAAGAAAACTTCACCTTTACTATATGCTGAAATACCATAAGCCATATTTATATCATATCTATCAGCATGAGTAGATAATGGTTGTTCTTTACCTGTTTTTGCAAGATATCGGTAATTACTGTAAGCTCCTTCAAAAGGATTTTCTTCTTCACCTTCTTTTGAAGGAAGTACTGTTTGCATTGCTAAATCTGAAATAAATGAGGTAAATCCTTCATCCATCCATTCATGTTTAGATTCATTAGATGCTAAGATATGTTGAAACCAAGAGTGTGCAAATTCATGAGCTGTTACACCTACAAGGCTTCCAAAACTTCTATTTCCTGTAATAAGAGTACACATTGCATATTCCATTCCACCATCTCCACCTTGAATTACAGAATATTGTTTGTATGGATATTCTCCTATACTTTTATTAAGATAGTCTAAGATTTCAGCAGTTTTTGGTTGTAAATTTTTCCAGTTTTCTAAAATTTCTGCTTTGTTTTTATAGAAGAAGTGTAATTCAACATTATTTGGACCTAAAATCATATCGTGAATATAATTATCATCTGCTCCCCATGCAAAATCATGAACGTTTGGAGCTATAAAATGCCAAGTTAATGTTTTTGTTTTTTTAGGATGTTTTACTTCTATTCCTTTATCTTGGTAACCATGACCAATTTCGTTTTTATTTTGAAGATATCCAGTTCCTCCAATTGTATAATTTTTGTCAATTGTAATTTTTACATCAAAATTTCCCCAAACACCATGAAATTCTCTACCAATATATGGATCTGCATGCCAGCCTTCAAAGTCATATTCAGCCATTTTAGGATACCATTGTGTCATAGATAATGCAACACCTTCATCAGAATTTCTTCCTGAACGACGTACTTGTAAAGGTACTTGACCATCAAAATCAAGAGTGAAAATAGTTTTTTGATTAGGTAAAATAGGTTGGTTTAATGTAACTTCTAGAATAGTACCTACAACTCTTGTTTTAGCTTCTGATCCATTTTGTTTGAAATTGTTGATTTTTAGATATCCAATTTCGTCTGGTTTTAAAGTTTCAATTCTACTTTCTTTAACTTCTTTTTCAGCTACTTTAAAAGTACGAACCATTCTTTTATCTGGATCAGCAATTGTTTTTAAACGACTATCCATTTCACTTCCTGGTTGAAAGGCATTAGGATATAAATGATAAAAAACTTTATAAAGGGTGTCTGAAGAATTATTAGTATATGCTAATTCTTGTTTTCCTTTATATTGATAATTTTTTACATTCATGTCAATTTCCATTTTATAATCGACATGTTGTTGCCAATAGCCAGGATTTGGGTTGTTTTGCCCAAAACTTAAAATAGAAAATAAGGTAAATAAAAGTATTTTTTTCATTCTTTAAAAAATTAAAAAACCACAAAGTGACTATTCAGTTTGCTTTGTGGTTTGTTTATACATAATTTAAGTTTTATTATTTTGACATTTGTTCTGCCATTAATAAAGCATTGTAAGCATTTACAATTTTTCCTGTTTTAGAAATAGTTGAAAAATTTGCTTTATGTTGATCTTCTCCTACTTTTACTTCGTTTTTTAATGGAGTTCCACTTTCCATAATAATTTGTTTTACTTGAGAAGCAGATAACTTTGGATAATATGAACGAATTAAAGCAGCAACTCCAGCTACATTTGGTGAAGCCATAGATGTACCTTGTAAATACTCATAAGTTTGATTTGGAGTAGTAGCATAAATTTGAACACCAGGAGCAAAAATATCTACATTTTTAGTTCCATAATTTGAAAATCCAGCTACTTCATTTATACCATAACTTGGAGCTAATGCACCGATAATTAAAACATTGTTTGAAATTTCAGGAGAACCATCGTAAGAATCACTTGGGTATTTGTTTTCTACATCTAAGTCTTTAGAATCATTTCCAGCTGCAAAGATTACTAAAACGTCTTTTTTAGCAGCATATTTTAATGCATCTTGAACCCATTCTTTGTTTGGAGAGTAATACTTACCAAATGAACCATTGATTACTTTTGCACCATTATCTACAGCGTAACGAATTCCTAGAGCAATATCTTTGTCATATTCGTCGCCATTTGGAACAGCTCTAACTGCCATAATTTTAACATTATTAGCAACACCGTCACCACCTTTGTTGTTGTTTCTTACTTGTGCAACAATTCCAGATACGTGAGTACCATGTTTTGCATCTTCAGGATCTGGTCCAATAACATTATTGTTACCATATTTAGTGTCCTTAATGTCTTCTGGGTTATCTCCTACTATAGAACGACCATCAAAATCTACATTTAAATTGTAGTTTAATTGCCCATAAACAAAATCTACTCCTGCTTTTATTCTTTTATCAAAATCTTCTTTTGAAGTTCCTGATAAAATTTGTGTAAATATAGCTTTGTATTGTGATAACTTTTCATCTGAAGTTTCTATAGCTTTAACATCATCTAAGTTAAAATTGTCTTTTTTTAGATGCTCTTTTATAGCTTTATCAGCAGCAACAATCATATCAATTTGCTGTTTAGTTTGCATTATGCCAGCTAATTCCTCTTCTAGTTGAGCTTTTGCTTTGTCGTATTCTGGAGTTCCAGGTCCTTTTTTAACAATACGAGTCATTTCTAATTGCTCATTATTGCTGTCTCCAAGGAAATTCCATCCATTAATATCATCGATGTAACCATTTTTGTCATCATCTATTCCATTTCCAGCAATTTCTTTTGGATTAACCCAAATTACACCTTGTAAATCTTCATGACGAATATCTACTCCTGAATCAACAATTCCTACAATTACAGTTGAACCTTTTTTGTTTTTTAGTAATTCAGAGTATGCTTTGTCAACACTCATTCCAGGAACAGTATCTCTTACTAAATCTAAATGACTCCATCTTTTTAAATCATTCTCAGCTAATGGAGTAACTTTTAAAGGTAAAGTATCAATATTTTCTACTGGAGTAGAGATTATTTGTTTTGCACCACCACAACTAGCTAAAACTAATGCTAAAGCAGTTGATAAATAAATTGGTTTTAAATTTCTCATTTATATAGTTTTATTATTCTATTAATTTTATTTGACAAAAATCAGTTTAAAAAGTTACATTTCATTGATGTATTAACACTATTTTAAGATTTCATCGCATGTGAAAATTTCTTTTAACCGAACACCTTTTTCTGTATTTTGAACAGTTATAATTTGATTATGAGCATCGTGTTCTAGAAATAAATAGTAATTGTTTTCTACAGCTTTCTTTAAAAAAATATCTTTTTCATTCATTGATAGTAAAGGCCTAGTATCATAACCAGTAACGTATGGAAGAGGGATATGTCCTAAAGTTGGTAATAAATCAGCCATAAAACAAATAGTTTTTCCGTTATAATTAATCATTGGAATCATTTGTTTTTCAGTGTGACCATCGGCAAAGAATATGCCAAATCCTAAATCGCTTTTTTCTAAAAATCCATTTTCTGCTCTTGAAATAAAGTTTAATTGACCACTTTCTTCAATAGGTAAAATGTTTTCTTTTAAGAATGAAGCTTTCTCACGAGAATTTGGATTTGTTGCCCAATCCCAGTGATTTTCATTTGTCCAAAATTTAGCATTTTTGAATCCAACCTCATAACCCGTTTTGTTTTTATTCCATATAACACTTCCTCCACAATGATCAAAATGTAAATGTGTCATGAAAACATCTGTAATATCATCTCTATGAAACCCTTTTTCTTGTAAAGACTTATCAAGAGAATGATTTCCCCATAAAGAATAATATCCAAAGAACTTATCAGATTGTTTGTTCCCCATTCCAGTATCAATTAAAATTAATCGATTTCCATTTTCAATTAATAAACAACGAGCTGCAATGTCAATTAAGTTATTTTCATCGGCAGGATTTGTTCTATTCCAAATAGTTTTTGGTACAACACCAAACATGGCACCACCATCTAATTTGAAATTACCAGATTCAATAGGGTAAAGATTCATTTTTTTAAAATTTACGCAATTTACAAAATTTGGAGTGAATATAGATTTTATGGTAGTTATAAATAAAAATTATGAAAGAATAAGTTATAAAAATGTTATGAAGCCTTGTAATAAGCATTATATGAATTATATTTGCAGTTAATTTAGACAAAATCAAAATAAGTATGATTAAAGTATCTGATACAGCTAGTAAAAAAATAGTTGAAATGATGAAAGACGACGGCTTTGATGCTACTCAAGATTATGTTAGAGTTGGTGTTAAAAGTGGTGGTTGCTCTGGTTTGTCTTATGAATTAAAATTTGACAAAGAATTAGGTGAAAATGATAAGGTTTTTGAAGATAATAATATTAAGATAGCGGTAGAGAAAAAAAGTTTTTTATACCTTGTTGGAACAATATTAGAATTTTCAGGAGGTTTAAACGGAAAAGGTTTCGTTTTTAATAATCCAAATGCACAACGTACTTGTGGTTGCGGAGAATCTTTTTCACTTTAAATTTAAAAAATGAATAAATATACTGAAGACGACTTAAAAGTCGAATTACAAAACAAAGAATACGAATACGGATTTTATACTGATATAGAATCGGAAACGTTTCCTATTGGTTTAAATGAAGATATAGTTAGAGCAATATCAAAAAAGAAAAATGAACCAGAATGGATGACAGACTGGAGATTAGAAGCTTATAGAGCTTGGGAAGAAATGATAGAACCAGAATGGGCAAACGTGCATTATACTAAACCCGATTTCCAAGCTATTTCGTATTATTCTGCACCTAAAAAAGCAGATCCAAATAAGACGTTAGATGATGTTGATCCAGAACTTTTAGAAATGTATAAAAAGTTAGGGATTTCAGTTGACGAACAGAAAAAAATAAACAATGTTGCTATTGACATTGTAGTTGATTCTGTCTCAGTAGCTACAACTTTTAAGAAAACACTAGCAGAAAAAGGAATTATTTTTATGAGTATTTCTGAGGCAATTCAGGAATATCCAGAATTAGTTCGTAAATATTTAGGAACAGTTGTTCCGCAAAAGGATAATTTTTATGCAGCATTAAATTCAGCTGTTTTTTCAGATGGTAGTTTTTGTTATATTCCAAAAGGAGTTCGTTGTCCAATGGAATTATCAACATATTTCCGTATTAATCAAGGAGGAACGGGACAGTTTGAAAGAACACTAGTAATTGCTGACGAGGGAAGTTATGTTTCATATCTTGAAGGTTGTACTGCTCCAAGTCGTGATGAAAATCAATTGCACGCAGCAGTTGTAGAATTAATTGCTTTAGATAATGCAGAAATAAAATATTCAACTGTTCAAAATTGGTTTCCTGGTAATAAAGAAGGAAAAGGTGGTGTTTATAATTTTGTAACCAAGAGAGGTATATGTGAGAAAAATGCAAAAATATCTTGGACACAAGTAGAAACAGGTTCGGCAGTAACTTGGAAATACCCTTCTTGTATTTTGAAAGGAGATAATTCAATAGGTGAGTTTTACTCAATTGCAGTTACTAATAATTACCAACAAGCAGATACTGGTACAAAAATGGTACATTTAGGGAAAAACACTAAATCTACTATTATATCAAAAGGAATTTCTGCTGGGAAGTCGCAAAATAGCTATAGAGGGTTAGTGCAAATTTCATCAAGAGCTGAAAATGCACGAAACTTTTCTCAATGTGATAGTTTGTTAATGGGTAATGAATGTGGAGCACATACTTTTCCTTATATTGAAAGTAAAAATGCATCTGCAAAAATAGAACATGAAGCAACTACTTCAAAAATTGGAGAAGATCAAGTTTTTTATTGCAATCAAAGAGGAATTCCAACAGAAAAAGCGATTGCGCTAATTGTAAATGGATTCAGTAAAGAAGTTTTAAATAAATTACCAATGGAATTTGCTGTTGAAGCTCAAAAACTATTGGAAATTTCATTAGAAGGTTCAGTTGGATAATGAGTAAATCAGTAATTATAATTGGTTCGTCTCGTAAAAATGGAAATACAACAAGAATAGCTGATGCGATTGCTGACCAATATAATATAGATATAATAAACTTGAGTGATTATAATTTTTCTTATTATGATTATGAAAGTAAAAATAAAAATGATGATTTTTTCATACTAATAAAAAGTATAATTGAAAAGTACGATACTTTGATTTTTGCAACACCAGTATATTGGTATAGTATGAGTGGAATAATGAAAGTGTTTTTTGACCGCTTTTCCGATTTATTGCGAATTGAAAAAGAAACAGGCAGAAAATTAAGAGGAAAAAACATGGCAGTCATTTCAAATTCACATGATGACGAATTAGAAAATGATTTTTATATTCCTTTTCAAAAATCAGCAGATTATTTAGGAATAAAATATTTAGGCGAAAAACATTTTAATGCAGATACGCCAAAAGAAAAACAAAATTTAGAATTAGCTTTTATATAAAATAAAGACAATGTTACAAATTAAAAATTTACACGCTTCAGTTGAAGATAAAGCAATATTAAAAGGTATAAATCTTGAAGTTAAGGCAGGCGAAGTACATGCTATAATGGGACCAAATGGTGCTGGAAAATCAACGCTATCTTCTATTATAGCTGGAAATGAAAATTATGAAGTTTCTGAAGGGGAAATTTTTCTTGATGATGAGGAAATATCAGAATTAGCACCAGAAGAAAGAGCACATAAAGGGATTTTCTTGTCTTTTCAGTATCCTGTTGAAATTCCAGGCGTTTCGGTAACTAACTTTATCAAAACAGCTATCAATGAAAGTAGAAAAGCAAAAGGACTTGAAGATATGCCTGCTAATGAAATGTTGAAGAAAATACGTGAAAAATCAGAATTGTTAGAAATGGATAAAAAATTCCTTTCTCGTTCTTTAAATGAAGGGTTTTCTGGAGGAGAAAAGAAACGTAATGAAATTTTTCAAATGGCAATGTTAGAACCTAAAGTAGCTATTCTTGATGAAACAGATTCTGGACTAGATATTGATGCTTTACGTATTGTTGCAAATGGAGTTAACAAATTAAAAAGTAAAGATAATGCTGTTGTTGTAATTACGCATTATCAACGATTATTAGAATATATTGTTCCTGATTTTGTTCATGTTTTAATGGATGGAAAAATAGTTAAATCTGGAGATGCTTCTTTAGCTTTAGAGTTGGAAGAAAGAGGATATGACTGGATAAAAGCAGAATTAGTGTAAAGTCTCAAAAAGGAGAGGTTCGATAATTTGAAGGAATAGTTCTTGACTAAAAGCAAGAAAATTTATGAAATTACTGAAAACCCAAATTTTTAAAAATGACTTTCAATTTTAAGACAAAAAAAATGGATTTAAAAGATAAATTACTTTCGTCATACATTGCATTAGAAGAAAAAATAGACATGGATTCTAATTTACATGATGTACGTAACCAAGCTATAAAAAACTTCGAAGCTAAAGGATTTCCTACTAAAAAAGAAGAAGAATGGAAGTATACTTCATTAAATGCTGTGTTGAAAAATGATTTTTCTGTTTTTCCGAAACACGAAAATGCAATTGAATTTCCAGCAGTAAAAAAATATTTTCTTCACGAAATAGATACTTATAAATTAGTGTTTATTGATGGTAAATTCAGCTCATTTTTATCTTCAACAACACATGAAGGAATCGATGTTTGTTTGTTATCATCAGTGTTGACAAAACCAAAATATAGATTAGTTCTAGAAACATATTTCAATCAAATAGCTAAAAAGGACGAATCATTAACGTCATTAAATACAGCATTTGCACAAGAAGGAGCTTTTATTAATATACCAAAAAGTAAAGTTGCAGATAAACCTATTGAAATAGTTTATTTTTCTACGGGAACAGAAGCAGCCTTAATGGTGCAACCAAGAAATCTAATTGTAGTTGGAGAAAATGCACATGTTCAAATAATAGAACGTCATCAAAGCTTAAACGAGAACCCAGTTTTAACAAATTCTGTAACAGAAATTTTTGCACAAAAAAGAGCTAATGTAGATTATTATAAAATCCAAAATGATGTACAAACGGCTAATTTAATTGATAATACGTACATTGCTCAGAAACAAGAAAGTAGAGTAGCTGTTCATACTTTCTCTTTTGGAGGAAATATCACAAGAAACAATTTGAATTTCTATCATCAAGGAGAACGAATAGATTCTACTTTGAAAGGAATTACAATTATTGGAGATAAACAACATGTTGATCATTTTACTTTAGTGCATCATGCACAACCAAATTGCGAAAGTCATCAAAATTACAAAGGTATTTTTGGAGATAGTTCAACAGGTGTGTTTAATGGTAAAATATATGTTGAAAAAGAGGCGCAAAAAACAGATGCTTTTCAGCAAAATAATAATATTCTAATTAGTGAAAAGGCAACAATTAACGCTAAACCGCAATTAGAAATTTTTGCAGATGATGTAAAATGTTCTCATGGTTGCACAATTGGCCAATTAGATGAAGGCGCTATGTTTTACATGCAACAACGTGGTATCCCTAAAAAAGAAGCCCGTGCATTGTTAATGTATGCTTTTTCTAATGAAGTAATTGAAAGTATAAAAATACCAGAATTAAAACAAAGAATCACAAAAATTATAGCTACCAAGTTAGGCGTTAAAATGGGATTTGAGTTGTAATTTAATAAAAGCATTATATATATTTATAAAAAGTGTTTCCTAATTTAGGAAACACTTTTTATTTTATAATTGTGATATTTGTTTTTTAACCTTTATTTATTCCAATTTTAAATAATCAAGTTGTAAATTTGTACTCAAATTGATTTAACATGTTTGATGTTCAAAAAATAAGAGCCGATTTTCCAATTCTTTCTCAGCAAGTAAATGGAAAACCTTTAATATATTTCGATAACGGTGCCACTTCTCAAACTCCTCAAGTAGTAATAGATACTATTGTTGATTATTATTCAAGATATAATGCTAATATTCATCGTGGAGTGCATACACTTAGTCAATTAGCAACAGACGCTTATGAAGAAGCGCGTTTTAAAATTCAAAAGCATTTTAATGCAAAGCATAACTACGAAATAATTCTAACTTCTGGAACGACAGAAAGTATAAATTTGGTTGCGAATGGCTTTGCATCAATTTTACAAAAAGGAGATGAAATTATTGTTTCTGCATTGGAACACCATAGTAATATTGTGCCTTGGCAAATGATTTGTGAAAACACAGGTGCTATTTTGAAAGTGATTCCGATGAGTTTAGAAGGTGAATTAATTATGGAGGAATATGATAAATTACTTTCAAATAAAACGAAACTAGTTTTTTGTAATCATATTTCAAATGCTTTGGGTACTTTAAATCCAATAGAATATATTATAAATAAAGCACATGAAGTTGGCGCTGCTGTTTTAATTGATGGAGCACAAGCTTGTCCTCATTTAAAACCAGATGTTCAAGTATTAGATGTTGATTTTTACGTGACTTCTGCTCATAAAATGTGTGGTCCAACAGGTGTTGGAATGTTGTATGGAAAAGAAGAATGGTTGCGAAAATTACCTCCTTATAAAGGTGGAGGAGAAATGATTGCAACTGTAACGTTTGAAAAAACAACGTATGCAGATTTGCCTCATAAATTTGAAGCAGGAACACCAAATATTTGTGGTGGAATTGCTTTTGGTGCAGCTATAGATTATATGAATGCAATTGGGTTTGATAATATTTCGGCTTATGAGCATGAATTATTAGTACATGGAACAGAGAAACTTCAAGAAATTGAAGGAGTTACTATTTATGGACCAAAAGACTTAACAAAGAAAGCATCCGTAATTTCATTTAATATTAATGGAATTCACCCTTATGATATTGGCACGATTATAGATAAACTAGGTATAGCGGTGCGCACAGGACATCATTGTGCACAGCCTATAATGGATTTTTACAAAATACCAGGTACAATAAGGGCTAGTTTTGCGTTTTATAATACTAAGGAAGAAATTGATATATTTGTAGAAGCCGTAAAAAAAGCAAAAATGATGTTATCATAAACAAACAACAAATAAAACATGAAAGCAATTACTATTCTATCAGCATTAATAATTACACTATCAAGTTGTAATTGTCAGAAGAAAGCAACAGAAGCTACTTTGGTATCAGGAAAAGAAAATACTGAAAAAGAAATAGAATTAGAAAAAAACAGTGAAATGACTACAATTCAGAGTTTACCGTTATTTGAGTATGAATCAATGTCTAGAGGTTATTTCAATAAGATAACAGTTGATGCAACTAAGCTTTATGTTAAAAATTCTTCAGAAGGAAAACCCGTTTCTTCAGTATTAAGTGCAGAAGATATTCAAGCATTAGAAGCGGCCTATAAAGAAATTGATTTAGAAGAATTACCGAATTTAAAAGCACCTACAGAAAAGCGTTTTTTTGATGGAGCTCCAATGACAAATTTAAAAATAACAAGAGGTGACCAAGTTTATCAAACACCAGATTTTGATGGAGGTTCTCCACCTAAATATATTGAAAAACTAGTAAATACAATATTAGAAATAGCTAATAAAAATAAATAAGGATGACAATAGAAGCCATACAAGAAGAAATTATAGATGAGTTTTCTATGTTTGATGATTGGATGCAACGTTATGAATATATAATAGAATTAGGAAAAACGTTACCATTAATTGATGAACAATATAAAACTGAAGAAAATATTATTAAAGGATGTCAATCTAAAGTTTGGGTTCATGGAGAAGTGAATGATGGAAATATCGTTTTTACTGCTGATAGTGATGCCATTTTAACAAAAGGAATTATAGCTATTTTGATTCGTGTTTTTTCTAATAAAACACCTCAAGAAATTTTAGAAGCAAATACTAATTTTATAGATGAAATAGGGTTAAAAGAACATTTATCTCCAACAAGAGCTAACGGATTAGTATCAATGATAAAGCAAATAAAAATGTACGCTTTAGCATTTCAAGCAAAACAATAATTAATTTAAAAACATGTAGTTTAGAAATTATTTCTAAATATTGAAAGTAATAAAAAATGGAAGAATTTAACGATACAATTAATTTAGGAGAAAACGTTGTAAAGGTTTTGAAAAGCATTTATGATCCAGAAATTCCAGTTGATATATATGAATTAGGATTAATTTATGATGTGATGATTAATGAAGATAATGATGTAAAAATATTAATGACACTAACATCACCTAATTGTCCTGTTGCAGAATCATTACCTTTAGAAGTTGAAGAAAAAGTAAAATCTATTGATGAGGTAAAAACTTGTGAAGTAGAAATCACTTTTGATCCACCATGGAGTAAAGATTTAATGAGTGAAGAAGCAAAATTAGAATTAGGAATGCTTTAAAATCCAGAGAATAGTGTTTTGTATTCCATTAACATTTGTTGTTGAGAGTATTGAACACTATTATTGAATACTAAAAATGGCACGTTTTCAACCAAAATCTTTAAACGACAATCAAAAAATCGGATTAAAATCTACTTTTAATTCGCTTTTTTTTATACCTCGTTTTTTTAAAGAAATTTGGAAGACAAATAAAAAATTGTTTTTTGCATCTGCTTTTTGTAGACTAATTGCTGCTCTTCTTCCAGTAATAATTCTATGGATTGGTAAAATTATAATTGATGAAATTATAAGAATTACAACAAATTCAGAAACAGATTATTCAGAACTTTGGAAGTATGTTGTAATAGAGTTTATTCTGATTGTTTTGTCAGATTTAGTTAGTAGAGCTATTTCGTTAACAGATGGAATATTAGGAGATCAGTATAACATTCAAACTTCAATTCAAATTATTAAAAAGACTAATGAAATAGATATTAGCCTTCTTGAAAATTCTGAATTTTATGACAAACTAGAAAGAGCAAGAACTCAAACAATGGGTCGTGTTGATTTAATGTCAAATGTTTTAGGTCAGGCTCAAACAACAATTTCGATTATTACCTTAATTGCAGGGTTAATTTATTTTGAACCGTATTTAATTATTTTATTAATATTGAGTATCATTCCATCATTTATTAATGAAGTACGCTTTAGTCAACAACAATATTCATTAGCCAGAAGTTGGACAACTGAAAGAAGGGAATTAGATTATCTTCGGTTTATAGGAGCTAATGATAAAACAGCAAAAGAGATAAAACTTTTTGGGTTGACTGATTTTGTAGTCGAACGCTTTCAAGTTTTAGCGAATAGGTATTTTAATCTAAATAAAAAATTAGTTATTAAAAGATCAAGTTATGGTTTTTTATTTAATGTTTTAGGTTCTATTAGTTATTATGCTGCTTATGTTTTTATTATCTATCGTGTTTTATCTGGTGTAATTACATTAGGTGAATTAACGTTTTTATCAGGAAGTTTTAATCGATTAATGAAAAGTTTGCAAGACTTTTTTTCAAAGTTTACTAGAATCTCTGAAAGCGCTTTATACTTAAAAGATTATTTTGATTTTATCGATATTTCTTCCGAACCAAAGCATAGCGAAGATATTCCGTTGCCAAAAACAATTCAGAAAGGATTTGAGTTTAAAAATGTTTATTTCGCATATCCAGAATCGGAACATCAAATATTAAAAGATATAAGTTTTACTATAAATGCAGGAGAGAAAATCGCATTTGTTGGGCAAAATGGAGCAGGGAAAACAACTTTAACAAAATTATTGCTTCGTTTTTATGAACCTACTTCAGGAGAAATTTTGTTAGATGGAGTCAATATAAATCGATATAATAAAAGCGATTATCAAGCTTTTTTTGGTGTTTTATTTCAAGATTTTTTTCGTTACGAATTTACGGTTAAAGAAAATATTGCAATTGGAAAGATTGATGAAATTCAAAATATTGAACGAATTGAAAAAGCAGCAAAACTTAGTTTGGCAGATGAAGTAGTTTCTGAATTAGTTTTAGGCTATGAACAACAATTAGGAAAACGTTTTGTAAAAGGTCAGGAATTATCTGGTGGACAATGGCAAAAAATTGCATTAGCAAGGGCATATATGAAAAATGCTGAGGTAATGATTTTAGATGAGCCAACATCGGCTCTTGATGCAAAAGCAGAAAGTGAAGTTTTTGAACGCTTTATACATTTAATTGAAAATAAAACAAGTGTAATTATATCACATCGTTTTAGTACTGTTCGTCAAGCAGATAGAATTTTAGTTTTAGAAAACGGTAAAATTTTAGAAGCAGGAACTCATGAAGAACTCATGAAAAATAATAAATTGTACGCAGAATTATTTACCCTTCAAGCAGAAGGATATCAATAAAAAATAGTATGGAAAAAGATATTATAAATAAAGTAGCAAATAGTAAGCTTGAAGTTTTTGATTTAGAAGATTATTTTCCAAAAGAAGAAATCGTTACTATAGATATTTCTCAGTGGCTTTATGAAGGTTTTATTTTGAAAGAAAAAGATTTTCGAGAGCTATTAAAATCATTTGATTGGTCAATTTATTCAGAAAAAGGAATAGTTCTTTTTTGTAGTACAGATGCAATATTACCTGCATGGACTTTTGCTTTAGTAGCTTCATATTTAATTCCTTTTGCCAAACAAATTATACACGGAAATGAGCATGATTATTTATTACTTCATTATAATAAAGTTTTAGAATCAATTGATTTTTCAAATTATCAAGATAAACCAGTTATTTTAAAAGGATGCTCTAAAAAACCTGTTCCAAATGCAATTTACACATTGGCAATTCAAAAATTATATCCTTTTTCAAAGAGTGTAATGTTTGGTGAAGCTTGTTCTGCCGTGCCTTTGTATAAATCTAATTTGAAGTAAATAGTTATTCTTTTATTCAAATATTCGTACTTTTGTTGGCATAATCTTTGATTTTAATTTGAAAATTAAAATTTATAAATAGACAACGTATGAAAAAAATCTTATTATTATTAATTTTTGTTTCAGTAAATATTTTTGCTCAAAAAACAGAAGGTGAACTAATTAATGTTACGTCCGAAGCTGCTAAAAAAGCAGTAGATACATCTTATGTAGGATGGAAGAAGGCCGGTAATTTTGTTTTGCTTTTTAATCAATCAGCTTTTAATAATGAATGGCTTGGAGGAGGAACAAGTAATGTTGCAGGGAATGCAGGATTAAATTACGATTTTAATTATAAAACTCCTGAAATGATTTGGGATAATAAATTTATTGCTGCTTATGGTTTAACCAAATTAAAAGATCAACCTACAACAAAATCAGATGATCGTTTAGAATTTACTTCTTTAATAGGTAAGAAAGCAAAAGGATATTGGTTTTATTCAGGTTTTTTAAACTTTAAAACTCAAATGGACTCTGGTTTTCTTCAAGAAACAGATGCAGTTACAAATGTTACTACTTATACAAAAATATCTCATTTTTTCTCTCCAGCATATTTACAAGCTGGACCAGGTATGTTATGGAAAAAAAGTGATAATCTAAAAGTAAATTTAGCTCCAGCTACTTCACGTTTAATATTTGTTCATAAACATTTTACAGAGTTTGGTTCTGCATTTGGTGTTGATCAAGGGAAAACATCTCGTTTTGAATTTGGTGCGGCTGTAAATGCATATTATAAATTTAATATTATGGAAAATGTTTCAATGGAAAACATATTAAATTTATATTCTAATTATTTAGATAACCCTCAAAATGTTGATATTGATTATCAAATGAATTTAGTAATGAAAATTAATAAATATATATCTACTAATGTTGCTTTTCAAGCTATTTATGATGATAATGCAATTGGAGCTTTTCAAATCAGAGAAGTATTTGGTTTAGGGTTCAACTACGGATTTTAAAAGAAAATAGATTATATCTAAAAAAAGACCTCAATTGAGGTCTTTTTTTATTCGGTGTCCATTGCTTCTTTATATTCAGGATATAAAAATTTATTATAAGGGAAACGTGTAATATGAATTTCTCTAACAGCTTCATATACTTTTTCTCTAAATTCTTCAAAATTTAATTTATCTGTAGCAGAAATAAACAAGGCGTTATTTTCGCCTATTTTATTCATCCAAGTTTGTTTCCATTCATCTAATGTATAATGCTTTGCTTCTTTTTCAATCTCTAAATTATCATAATCAAAATATACAGGATTGTAAGCGTCAATTTTATTGAAAACCATTATAGTTGGTTTATTATCGCTTTTAATTTCTTTTAAGATGTCGTTTACAGAAGAAATATGATCTTCAAAATCAGGATGAGAAATGTCAACTACATGAAGTAATAAATCAGCTTCTCTTACTTCATCTAAAGTACTTTTAAAAGATTCTACTAATTGAGTGGGTAATTTTCTAATAAAACCAACAGTATCACTTAAAAGAAAAGGTAAATTTTTTATTACGGTTTTACGAACAGTTGTGTCTAATGTTGCAAATAATTTATTTTCTACAAATACATCACTTTTTCCAATAGCGTTCATTAAAGTAGATTTTCCAACGTTAGTATAACCTACTAAGGCTACTCTAACCATTGCTCCACGGTTACCTCTTTGAACAGACATTTGCTTGTCTATCGTTTTTATTTTTTCTTTTAATAAGGAGATTCGGTCTCTTACAATACGTCTATCTGTTTCAATCTCTGTTTCTCCAGGACCACGCATTCCAATTCCACCTCGTTGACGTTCTAAGTGTGTCCACATTCCTGTAAGACGAGGTAGTAAATATTGACATTGTGCTAATTCAACTTGTGTTCTTGCGTAAGAGGTTTGAGCTCGTTGTGCAAAAATGTCTAGGATAAGATTAGTTCTGTCTAAAACTTTACAGTCTAATTCTTTTGTAATGTTTTTTAATTGAGAAGGAGACAATTCATCATCAAAAATTACTGTTTTGATATCATTGTCTTTTATGTAGTAATTAATCTCATCTAATTTACCAGTTCCTACAAACGTTTTTGGATTTGGTTTGTCCATTTTTTGAGAGAAACGTTTTACAACTTCTCCACCAGCAGTATAGGTTAAGAATTCTAATTCATCTAGATATTCTCTTAGTTTTTCTTCATCTTGGTTTTGAGTAACAATACCTACGATGGCTGTTTTCTCAAATTCATGTTTTTCTATTTCTAACATAGTCTTTCTTTATGATTACAAAAGTACAATTATTTAGTATAAAAAAACGCCCTCAATTTGAGAGCGTTTTTAGAATATTTCGAACTACATTTAGTTAATTGCAATATCATCAATATGCATTGTTGTTGTTAATGCAGGAGTGTAGCTATATCCTCCAGTATATTCAAAAAGAATAAAGCCATTTCCAGTTAAACTAGTTGGAAAATTATAAACACCACTGTTTACAAAAGGTTGTGAAGCACTACCTGTTGTTCCGCTTGCAATAGTAAAGTTTGATGTGATATCAACTAACGTTGCATCATCAACATTTCCTAAAACGGCATAATCAGTAGAATAATAAACTTTTAAAACACCACCAACATCGAATCTATCTTGAGATTTAAACGACATATTGTTTGCCGCTGAAAAATCAACTGGCATTATAAAGTAAACTCTATTTACATCAAATTGGTAATTAGAATTGGAACTAAAAGCAGTCATTTTTAAATATTTATTATTACTAAAAGCTTCACAATACCAATAATTACCTCCTTCTACAGGATCATTTACATATTTTGGAAATATTTTTTGTCCTGTTGTTACACTACCAGAAGTATACGTCTCAAAATCTTCTAAGAAAGAGCCTAAATACTGGATGTTAGTCCCTCCTAATGGTGGAGCAGAATCAATACGTGGTTGGTCTAATTTAACATCGTTTAGGGTTCTTATCATAAACTGCCAAGTGCTACCAAATTTTGTTAATACACCTCTTATTTTACCATTTCCGCTAGGTATTTGATCTCCTGCGAAAGTAGCAAACTCACTTACACGTACTGTTACTGTGTTTCCAAATTCATCTGTTATTTGATGATTTGTTCCGCCACCTATTGTAAATACATCAGTATCATAATAGTTTTGATTTAATGAAGCATCAGTAAATTGAACGTTATCAAACTCAATTAATTTATTAATATATTGATTGTTTAATGCCTGTGCAATTGTAACGTGATTTACTAAATCATCTTCATTTACATTTGAACATGAACGTAGTATAATATCTTCATATTCTACACCCGATATTCTACCAACGTCATCATTGTTTGGATTAGTTATATCACCACCGTCATATAATGAACCAATAACTGTAGCGCTATTGTCTATTTGGTAATAACGATTTTTCATGTTAATATATACAAGTCTTCCTGGTTCATATTTTGTATATAAATTATATGCATCAACTGGAATACTAAATCCAATATTTCCATCAGTTGAAACTAATGATATTGATTTATAAAAGTTTCCACCTTCATCACTTGATGTTACATAAGCTTCAATAATATCTTCTCCTGTCCATTCTTGATGATTAGATTGAGATGTAGAAGTAATATCAATCACTTCTTTAGTTGTTGTTAGGGTAACACATTCATTTGATAAATCAGGTGTTCCATAATCATCTCCATTTACACAACTAAATAGTGTTGTGAATAGAGCCGTTGTTAAAATTATTTTAAACTTCTTCATAGTTTATTTATTTTCAAAAATTCTAATATTATCTATTTGAAATGTTGTAGTTGCACCATTAGCTTTGCTTCCGATATAACGAAAAGCGACATAAACATTGTTGCTGTTTTGGTAGTCGGATAAATTAACTATTCCGCTATTTACGAAAACATCGTCAGAATCAGGTGAGATAAAATCTAACTCTTCCCATGTTGAAGTTGAGATGTTATCTTTGTTTCCATCAAAATCAGTAGAAATTAAAACTTTAAATTCAGCAGAATTTGAAATTCTTTTCTTTGTGTCAAAAGTTAGACTTTCAGAATTAGGAGTAGCTGCGAAATCCATTTTTGAAGTAATTAACCAAATATCATCATTTGGATCATTATAAGAAAAAAAAGAAGAAAATTCAGCATATTGATTTTCATCAAATTGTCTAACGTGCCATAATCTTGAACCTTCAACAGCTACGTTTAACCATCCAGGTAAATTTACTGCAACTTCATTAGAACCACTTCCTCTGCTCTCATTTTCAAAATTATTTCCTACTAATACAGGAATATAATCTGTAACAACATCATAATCATCATCTTTTACACAGCTTGTAGTAATGCTTAGTATTACAGTTGCAATGAATATGTTTTTAAATATTTTTTTCATAATCAATTTTTTTAGAAATTAATATAGCAATTAACAAAGAATGTTCTTCCGTATCCGTAAAAATACTTTGATCCAAATGAAGGAGTTCCATTTGCTTGATCTGCAACTAAATCAGGATATGTTGCTTTTCTTGATTGTTCAAAACCACCTGTTTTATAAGTTACGTCAAATATATTGTTTATTGAGGCGAAGAATCCGAATGTATTCCTGTTTTTAGAACTAATTCTCCATGATTTTCCACCTACAACGTTTACTAATGTGAATCCGTCAAATTTTTCTTGCTTTAAAATGTTTCTAACATTTGGCTCTGTTGCTCCTGGGAAACTATAACCATTTGTATTATTTGGATCTGGATCAATAACGAAATTATCTGTTCTTAATATACTTGAAACATCGATATAACTATCAGATAGGTAGTTTACATTTGCTCCAATCCACCAGTAGTGAGGGTCACGATATTCTAAACCAAACGAATAAGCTTGTTGTGGAACTCCTGGTTGGCGATAATCTTTAATATAAACAGTTCCAAAATCTTTTAGTGGATTTAAACCGTTTGCAGCTCTTCCATCATCATTTGTTACAAGTTTTGCATTGTCAGAATAAATATATTGACCGTATGAAGCAGAAGCAGTTGCTTTAATTGTAGAAGTTAATTGATATTCAAGACCTAATTCTGCACCAATTGATTGTTTGTCAAGTCCAGTTACAATTTCACTTACAAAAGAATCTTCATCACCTGAAACATCTCCTATACTTTCTGCATAAAAGAATGAAATTTCAGAGCTATTTGAGATTTTGTTATAGAATCCAGTTAATCTAGCTTTAAGATTAGGTGTTCTAATGATGTAACTTGCATCAGCAGCTATAATATCTTCATTAGTTAAATTAGGTGTAATATTATTGTTTAAACGTGCGTTAGAAAATACATTACGCATTATTGGTGCTTTTGTCATATATAAACCATTAAAGTCTAATAGATGACGACCATTTATTTTATAAGTTAATCCTCCTTTAAAACCAAAGTTTTCATAGGTTACTTTATCTCCTTTTCCATATGAATTATCAGCATAAATTCCATTTCTGTATAATCCTTCTCTTTGGTATTCAGTTCTTGAAAAACTTTGAGCTAAATAAAAATCAAACTTGTTATAGTTAAATTTGAATTGAGTAAAACCATCTAAGATAGTAGCAAATAGATTATAGTTGTATCCATAAGTGTCTCCTTCACGAACTTGTCTGTTTGGATTGTTTAAGTCAGATTGAGCATTGTTACCTGTATAGAAAGGATCAATATCAGAGAAATATTCTCCACCCATTAAATCTAATAAGTTTTGGTGATTATGAGATTTTAATCTTTTGAAATTTACTCCTCCATTTAAACTTATGTTATCTGATAAACTTGAATTAATAATTGAGTTTGCACTCCATTGAGAATCATCTGTTCTGTCTTCATAAAGTGCATAAACACTTCTACCTCCATTAGATGAATTTTGATTTGCAATGTACATTGCATTCCAGTTAATTTGTGGATTGGCTTTAAAATAAGATAAGGCATTTATTGCATCTTGATTTTGGTAAACTTGATTTCCATTTCCGTCTAGTACTGGGTTACCATTTGCATCTGTTACTGGATCATTCCATAATTGAGGTTGATTTAAAAAGTAACTAGGTAAGTTTCTGTAGTAAGTAGGGTCTGGATTATTTGCATTTTGAAAATCAATTCTTGTATTTCCAATTGTTCCTGTTTGGTAAGCAACATTTGTATTTAAAGTTGTTTTTTCAGTAATTTTCCAATAATGAGATAACATGTTAATTGGTTCTGCAATGTCTTTATCTCTTGAATTACGTTTTTGACCATCTTGCCATCCCCAATAAGAGTTGTATTTAACTCCCATTATATCGGTAACTTCTTGTGTGTTTGGTGATGATTTTCCACGGCTATTTTGAGCGTAGATAGAAGTGAAGTTTAAACTGTGTTTATCATTGAATTTTTTCTCAACACTTGCGAAAAGTGAATTTGCGCTATAATCGGTACCATCAAAATAACCTTCTTGAGCCCATCTTCTTGATGCAGAGACTACGAAAGCCCATCCGTTTTTGTCTAAACCAGATGCATGAGTTGCCATTGCTCTCCAGCTATAATTTGTATTGGTTCCAGACATTGTTAATCTGTTTCCAGGTCTGTAAAAAGAAGCTCTTGTATTGATTTCTTGCGTTCCTAATATACTACCAAAAGTATAATCAGAAGGAGTAGAACCCATTGTGAATTCTTGATTACGAGTAGCATCATTTAAACCACCCCAATTACTCCATTGTGGTCTTCCATCATAAATTTTGTTCATAGAAATACCATTAATCATTGTATTTCCATATTGATTGTCTAAACCTCTAATTCTGAAACGAGCTTGCCCCCAATTAAAAGCTGCCGCCTGTTGATAAGTATCTCTTGAGGCTTGTAATAAACCAGAAGTACTTTCTGAACCAGTGTTGTCATCTCCTAAATCATTTTCAGTTATTGTTACTAAACTTAGTTGAAGCTCAGTAGTAATATCTTCTTCAAGAACAATAATACCTAAATCTAAAGTCTCACCTTCTGTAGGCTCTAGTGCAAAGGTTTGCGTTTTGTAACCAGTTGAGCTAATAAATAGCACAGGTTTACCTGAAGGTAATGTTTTGAAAGAAAAATTCCCTTCAAAATCAGTAACTACTGATTGATTTGTGCTTTGGATTGTAGCAACAACGTTTTGTAATGGTTTTTGAGTTTTGGAATCAACTACTGAACCTTTTAAGGCAGGGTTTTGTTGAGCAAAAACAAAAACAGCTTGTAGTACTAATAATGTACTTAATACAAGTTTTTTCATAGAATGGATAAAAATTAATAATAATTTAAAGGCCAAGTAATTTAAACTTAACAGCCTACAAATGTATAACTTTTAATAATATTATTTACCTTTGGCACCCGATTTGTATTAAAATTGATGGTAACATAACATTCATTATATGAAAATTAAACAATTTTTAGCTGCTTTTTTTGTGATTTTCACAATTAACCAATCTTTTTCGCAAGAAAAGAAATTTAAAATTCATACGGTTGCATTCTATAATTTTGAGAATCTGTTTGACACAATAAATGATCCTATAACTTATGATGAAGAGTATACTCCTTCTAATGGTTGGACTCATGGAAATTATAAAAAGAAATTAGAAAATTTATCAAGAGTAATTATTGAGTTAGGAACTGATGAAAATCCTACAAATTCTCCAGTTGTAATTGGAGCATGTGAGATTGAGAATAGACGTGTGCTAGAAGATTTGGTAAAAATGCCAAAGATAGTTGACAAGGGATATAAAATTGTACATTTTGATTCTCCAGACAAAAGGGGTATTGATGTAGCTTTATTGTATCAGGAAAAATATTTCACACCTACTAGTTATATAAACGTTCCTCTTTATATATATGAGAATGGAGAAAAAAACAACAAAAAAGAGAAAGAAGAAATAACTGAAGATACAGATGACAATGTAGAAGTAGATTCTAAAACTAAAAGAATTTATACACGAGATCAATTGTTAGTTACAGGTTATTTAGAAGGGGAAGAGATTAACTTTATTGTTAATCACTGGCCATCTCGTTCAGGAGGAGAGAAAAAAAGCAGTCCTAATAGGGAAGCTGCAGGAGCATTAAATAGAAAAATAATAGATTCTCTTTATAAAATAAATCCTAATGCAAAGATTATTACGATGGGGGATTTAAATGATGATCCTACTAATAAGAGTGTGAAAAAAGGAATAAAGGCTATTGGGAAAAAAGAAGACTTGAAAGCATTTGATATGTATAACCCAATGGAGAAGATGCACAAGCAAGGAATAGGAACATTGGGCTATAGAGATTCTTGGAATATATTTGACCAAATGATTGTTTCAGAACCATTAGTTAGAAAAGATTATACTACTTGGACTTATTGGAAAGCTCAAGTTTTTAAGAAGCCTTATTTAATTCAAAACGAAGGAAGATGGAAAGGGTATCCTAAACGAAATTCAAATGGGGTTCCAGGATTTAGTGATCACCTTCCTGTTTATTTGTATCTTATAAAACAAGTGAATTAAAAATCGGGTTTTAATTTTTTTTAAAAGAAAAGGTTAGTAGGTAATTTTTATATTGCAAACTAACCTTTTCTTTTTTTATTAACTTTACATTTAATTTTTTTTAAAATGAGTATACAAAAACCTTTCAATTTAACTAAATGGATAGAGGAGAATAGACATTTGTTAAAACCGCCAGTTGCAAATAAAAATTTATATATTGATTCAGGGGATTTTATTGTGATGATTGTAGCAGGACCAAATGCTCGAAAAGATTATCATTATAATGAAACAGAAGAGTTGTTCTATCAATTAGAAGGCAATATAACAATTCATGTTCAAGAAGATGGAAAGAAAAAATCAATGAAGCTAGGTGCGGGTGATATGTATTTACATCCTGCTAAAATTCCGCATTCTCCTAATAGGGAAGAGGGTTCTATTGGGTTGGTTTTTGAAAGAAAAAGGAAAGACTTACCTGTTAAAGATGGATTGTTGTGGTATTGCGATACTTGTAATCATAAATTATATGAGGTTTATTTTAAACTTAATGATATTGAAAAGGATTTTTTAAGCCATTTTAAAGCGTTTTATACTTCTATTGAAAAAAGAACGTGTAGTAATTGTGGAAGTATTATGGAAACGAACCCTAAATTTATATAAAAATATAGTCAGGTTTTTTCCTATTTGTCAAAATAAAAAAATTAAAATCAATTTCATACATTTGTAGAAATATAACAAAAACAAGTAAAAAAGTTACAATGTCAACAATATCGCAACAATTCGGAATGCAAGAAGCATTGGAAATATTAGGAGTAAAAGAGATTAATCAAGGGACTTCAACAGGAAGTGAGTGGTTTTCAAATGGTGATAAAATAGATAGTTTTTCACCTGTTGATGGAACGTTAATAGGATCTGTTACAACTACTACAAAAGAAGATTATGAACGCGTGATGCAAAAAGCAACTGAAGCTTTTAAAACTTTTAGAGCTATACCAGCTCCGCAAAGGGGAGAAATTGTACGTCAGTTTGGAAATAAATTAAGGGAACTAAAAGAGCCTCTAGGGAAATTAGTTTCGTATGAAATGGGGAAATCTTTGCAAGAGGGTTATGGAGAAGTTCAGGAAATGATTGATATTTGTGATTTTGCAGTTGGACTATCGCGTCAATTGAATGGACAGACAATTCCTTCAGAGCGTCCAGGACATGTAATGCGAGAACAATGGCATTCAATAGGGGTTGTAGGTATTATTTCTGCTTTTAATTTTCCAGTAGCTGTTTGGTCATGGAACACAGCTCTTGCATGGATTTGTGGAGATGTTTGCGTATGGAAAGCATCGGAAAAAGCACCTTTATGTTCTATTGCTTGTCAAAATATTATAGCTGAGGTTTTAAAAGAAAATAATTTACCAGAGGGTATTTCTTGTATTATTAATGGTGATTATAAAGTAGGGGAGATGATGACATTAGATACTAGAATTCCTTTAGTGTCTGCAACAGGATCTACTCGTATGGGAAGAATTGTTGGTGCAAAAGTAGCAGAACGTTTTGGTAAGTCTTTATTAGAGTTAGGAGGAAATAATGCTATTATAATTACTCCAACTGCTGATTTAAAAGTGGTTGTTCCAGGAGCTGTTTTTGGAGCTGTAGGAACTTGTGGACAACGTTGTACTTCTACCAGACGTTTAATTATTCATGAATCGGTTTACGATACTGTTAGAGATGCTATTGTGGGAGCTTATGGTCAAATTAAAATTGGTAATCCATTAGATGAAACGAAACACGTAGGGCCACTTATTGATAAAGATGCTGTTAATACTTATTTAGCTGCTATTGAAAAAGCGAAAGCGGAAGGTGGAAAAGTATTAGTAGAAGGAGGTGTTTTAGAAGGTGAAGGATATGAAAGTGGTTGTTATGTGAAACCAGCGATTATTGAAGCTGAAAATCATTTTGAAATTGTACAACATGAAACTTTTGCGCCTATTTTATATTTAATGAAGTATAGCGGAGAAGTTGAAAACGCAATTGATTTACAAAATGGTGTAGCTCAAGGGTTGTCTTCAGCTATTATGACTAATAGTATGAAAGAGGCTGAAAAATTCTTGTCTTTTGCAGGTTCTGATTGTGGTATTGCCAATGTAAATATTGGTACTTCTGGTGCGGAGATAGGTGGTGCTTTTGGTGGAGAAAAAGAAACTGGTGGAGGAAGAGAATCGGGTTCTGATGCTTGGAAAGTGTATATGAGAAGACAAACGAATACGATAAACTATTCTGATCAATTGCCTTTAGCGCAAGGAATAAAATTTGATTTGTAGTTTTTATAGTAAAAAGTGACAAGTAATTAGTGAATGGTTACTTTATTTATACAAAACCCTGTAAATAATTTATTTGCAGGGTTTTTTTTGATTTTAATGTTGCTAAGATTATTTTCTTCTTATAAACTACTTCCATACTGTTTCTATACACTATCCTCCCTTTATCCTAACCTTTAAGTAACCTTTAATATGGAGTAGTAGGTTTTGTGACCTGTCTTAAAATAGCTATAGAGGTTAAGAGAGGAGAGAGGAATAAGATTTTTTGATTTACAAATATTAGATTTTTTTCTTTGTTTTGTTTGATTATTTTCAAATAGTTTTTATATTTGTACTCTAAACATTTAAACAAATATAATTATGGCAAAATCGAATGGTATTTTGAAAATTGAAGGGACAATTGAGGATTTAACTTTCTACAAAAAAGATGGTAAAAACTTTGTAAGAAGAAAAGGGGGTGTTTCTAGGGAACGTATTCTAAATGATCCGAGTTTTATTAGAACTAGAGAGAACGGGGCGGAGTTTTCTCATAGTGCTAGTGCTGGAAAATTATTACGCTTAGCGTTAGGTGGTTTAGTTTTTAAAGCAAAAGACAGTAAATTATCTAGTAGGATGTTGCAGTTGATGTCTAAGATTAAAAATTTAGATACGGTTTCTTTGAGAGGACAAAGAAAAGTGAGTGAAGGGGTTTCAACTGCTCAGGGGAAACAAATTTTAAAAGGGTTTGATTTTAATGCTAATGCTCCTTTAAACAATGTATTGTTTGCTCCTTTTGTTTTTGAAAGTGCCAATGGAGTAATTTCTTTTACTGATTTTATTCCTGCGGAGCAATTACAGTTTCCACAAGGAGCTACTCATTTTAGTATGCAATCTGTTGTTTTGCATTTGGATTTTGAAACAGGAGAATCGGAAATTGGTTATAGTAATGTGGTAAACTTACCTATTTCTTTTACTCCTAATGCTAGTGTATTAACTCCTGCTAGTGTTCCAACAGGAAATGGTTGTCAGTTATTTTTAATGCTGATTTCTTTTTATCAGGAATTAAATGGCGTACAGTATTCTTTAAAAAACGAAGAGTTTAATGTTCTAAGTATTATTGAAGTTCTTTAAAAATCAGGAATTTATAGGCACTTCTTGTTGCTATATGTTAATAAGAAGTGTTTGTTTTTAACACAAATTACAGTTTTTCTGTAATCACGGTTAAAATTTAAAAATAATTAAAAATCAATGCAATTTGGTTCTATTTTTGAGCCTAAAAAAAATAAAGTCTATTAGTTAAACTTTTACTGTTTTTTACCTTTTCTTGCGCTTAAAAAGAGAAAAGTACGTATTTATACGTACAAAAAACATTGAAAAATACGTATTTATACGTATTGACCGGTATCTTTTTAAAAACTAGCTTTGACTTTTACAATTTGTTAACAACTACTCACTTATGTATATAAAATTAAAATTAGGTGTGCTGGCAATGACTATTGTCTCACCCTTAGTGTTTGCCCAAGACATTCTTTGGGAAAAATCTTACGGAGGAAAACATGCTGAATATCTGTATGATGCTATTGCAACGCCAGATTATGGCTTTATTTTAGCAGGAAGTTCTATTTCTGGAAAAAACGGGAACAAAGAGGATAAAAATAAGGGCGATTTGGATTATTGGCTTTGGAAAATGGATGAGCATGGGAATCTGGATTGGCAAAAAAGTTTTGGAGGGAATAAAGTGGATTTATTACAGAGTATTGCTATTACTCATGATGGTGGCTTTATTTTAGGGGGTACTTCTGCTTCTGATAAAGGACTCGATAAGAAGGAAGTGTGTAAAGGACAAGAAGATTTTTGGGTTATAAAGCTCAATGCTAAAGGACAAGAAATGTGGCAAAAAACCATAGGTGGTAATGGTATGGAGCGTCTTTTGAGTATTGCACCTACAAAAGACGGGGGTTATATTTTAGGAGGAACCTCGAGTTCAGATAAATCGGGTAAAGATGAAAAGGGAGTTGATGATGTGTATGGCAAAAGTGAAGATAGTAGAGGGAATTTGGATTATTGGGTAGTGAAATTAGACAAAGATGGGAAAGTGCTTTGGCAAAAAACCTTAGGGGGTAAATATGTAGACGAACTAAAAAGTATTTCACAAACTATAGATGGTGGTTATATTTTGGGTGGTTATTCTAATTCTCCTATTTCAGGGGATAAAACCGAGAGCAACTTTGGACTAGGTGATTACTGGATTGTAAAACTAGATGAAGAAGGGACAATAGAATGGCAACGCACTCTGGGTGGCGATCAAGATGATCATTTATTTGCGCTTTCACAAACCAAAGACGGAGGCTTTATAGTAGGCGGAAATTCTAATTCTGGTGCTACTAATTCTAAATCAAAGTCGAACAAAGAAGGCACTGATTTTTGGGTATTAAAACTAGACAAAACAGGGAATATCGATTGGCAAGAAACCTACAATTATGGGAAGATTGATATTTTAACCTCTATTGTAGAAAATCCGGATGGGAGCTATTTAATAGGGGGTTATGCACAGAGTGAAGCACAAGTGAAAAGTCAAAAGTCAAAAGTGAAAAGCCTGCAATCGGACAAGGAAGGCATTAACGATTATATTGCATTAAAAATCAATGCAAAAGGGGAAGAAATCTGGACGCAAACCGTAGGAAGCAAGGGTGAAGAAGTGATGAAAAAACTACTTGAAACCCGAGATGGTGGTTATTTGTTAGCGGGTACATCAAAAGGTAGTGTTTCTAGAGATAAAAACTCGGTAAAAGGCGGCTATGATTTTTGGGTGGTGAAACTACGCGATAAAGAGCGAGAGGAAAAAGCACGAATCACGGTAGAAGCCATGCCAAATCCGGCTATACATTTTACCAATGTGATTGTCAACTTTGACTATGAAAAAGGAACTGCTACCCTGTATGATTTAAACGGAAGAAGCTTGCAAAGTATAGAAATTACAGGAGACAAAACCATTCCTATGGAGCTTAGCGCTTTACCACAAGGGATTTACCTTATTGAAATTAGAACCAATACCCAACACGGCAGTGTGAAGGTGATTAAAAAATAAATTATAAAATTATTAGAAATGAAAAATATTTTTTTTACAATATTTATTTTAAAAGTTAGCTTATTAATGTCTCAGAACTATAAGGATGATTTTTTTCCTCCAAGTCCTGAAGCTAGCTCTTTAATTAGGACTGTTGATGTTCCAATTAATTATTCAACAGGTGGTTCTAATTATTCTTTACCTATTCATAATATAAAATTAAAGGACTTAACAATTCCGATAACTTTATCATATCAATCATATGGTTTTAAACCTTCTGAAATAGCAAGTAATGTAGGTTTAGGATGGGAACTTAATGTAGGAGGGAAAATAACACAAAATGTAATTGGTCAAAATGATATAGACGTACCAGGTCCTGCAAACAATTATTGGGATTTGCCTAATGATAGAGATTTTAAACTTCCTATTTCATCACCATATTTTGGTGTTAATCCTTATCCCAATTTAGATAGTTTACATAATCCCAATACGGATTTATATATGTTTGATCAAATTAAAGATTATCAATTAGAAGTTCAACCTGATTTATTTTATTATTCTACACCAATTAATTCTGGTAAGTTCTTTTTTGCTAGTAATTTTGAGGCTAAACAAATACCATTTGGTAAAGAAAAAATTATTTATAATTCTACTAATCATACTTTTGAAATAATTGATATAAAAGGTGTTAGATATTTGTATGAAATAAGGACAGAAAATATTAATAGAACTATAAATGATTGCGTTGCAATACAAGAATTAAACGGAATTTCAAATAGTAATTCTTACACATATTATTTATCTAAAATTATAACTCCTAATAATGAAGTAGTTGAATTTATCTATGATACTGTAAAATATAATTTGATAAATGACAAAGATTACACAAGATATTATCAATCGTTTTATGGAGGTGCAGAAAAAATAACTTCATTTTATTCTCAAATAACTTCAAAAGTTCTTGTAAAAATTAAAGTTAATCAAAAAGATCAAGTTGAATTTGTATATAATAAATACAGAAAGGATATTAAAGGTACTCAACAAGAATTTGCTCCTAAAACACTTGACTCTATTAAAATTAAATATGATACTGACATAAGTTTGTTTCAATTTGATTATGGCTATTACGGAATAAGTGAAAGTTCTTATGATTCAACTATTTTTGAGAGTATAATTAAAAATGAAGATTCAAATTATCGATTAAAATTAAAAAGTTTTCAAAAAATAGGAGAAAACCCCTATGTTTTTTCTTATTCTAATGAATTACCTGTACAAAGATATACGCAATGTTTAGATCATTGGGGATATTACAATGAGAGCTGTAATAGATATACTTTTAATTCATTATTTGGAGACTCAAATGGAGCTGTAAAAGCCCCTAGTTTGCAGAAAAGTCAAACCAATGTGTTAAAAAATGTTACTTTGCCTACAAAAGGGATAATAGAGTTTACTTATGAACTAAATGACTGCTCAGATTGTGGTATCACTTATCCTCAATTCTATTGGGATAATGTAGTAACTCTTTATTCGAATACAGATGATATTTTTAGTAATGATTGGCAAGTTATTGAAGAATATTTTACTATGCCTGAAAGCTATATTAGTTCTCCTTATGTACAATTTTACATATATGATAATGGGCCAATTACAACAGATAATAATGTACTTGTACGTCTTTATGATGATCAAAATAATTTAATCAATTTTGAAATAATAGGTACAGGTAATCAAAACAAACCTTTTGTAGGTGACTATCATTTGATAAAAGGCAAAACATACAAGCTGGTTTTAGAGTGTAAAGATAATATAGAGAATGAAAATAAATTCTTAGGTTTTAATGTTTTAAAATCTTATTCTAGTCCTATGTCGATAGGTAAAGTTGGAGGTCTACGTGTTCAAAATATAAAAATGAAAGAGGGTAATGATTTAAAATACCATAAATCATATGAATATAAAAATGGTGGTAATTCTTCGGGTGTTTTATATGAAAAGCCATACTATTTTGATCAATATACCCGTCCTTTTGTAAATGGAGTTTCAGATTTATACGAATGGTCTTTTTCAGGTTATTTAGTACAATATTCAAGGTTGCCATTTGATTTATTTGGTTATGGAGGGCATCATATATTTTATAAAAAGGTAACCGAAAAAAATCATGATGTATTTAATCTAAGTAATGCTATAAAAACTGAAAAATATTTCACTTTTCATGATGATTTACGTTATGGTGATGACACTTATTTTTCAAAAATATCATATAATTGGAAACGAGGATTAATATCTCAAATAAATGAGTTTAAAAATAACGATACTATTAGAAAAACTAAATATTCCTATAGTTTTTTAGATACTCCAGCCGATGTTATAAATCATTCAGGTTTAGAACCAGGTAATCATATAGATAATCCATCTTTTCCAAATGAGTTTCATCAAAGAAGTTTAAGTATAAACCTTGTAAGGGCTGATGTAAATTTTTATAATTTATATACTTACAAAAGTTCTAAATTAATATCGGCTTGGTACTACATGGATAAAAAAATAACTGAAGAGAATTTTAATGGTAACCTCTTAAAAACAGAAGAAACTTATAAATATGAAAACCCAATAAATGCTCAGTTATCATCTGTTGTTTCAAAAAATTCTCTAGGAGAAATACTTGAAACAAAATATTCTTACGCACATGAAATGGGCAACCAAGCCATGATTGATAAAAACATGATTGCTATTCCATTAAAAACACAATCTTTTAAAGGCACAGAAAAACTATCAGAGCAAGAAACCCAATATAGAGACTGGGGCAATGGTTTATTAGCGCCAGAGGTGATAAAAACAGCCAAAGGAGCAGTCACAGCGGAAGACAGAATAAAATACAATGCACTGGACAACACTACAGGTAACCCGTTAGAAGTGCAGCAAGAAGGCGGACAACCTATCACTTATATTTGGGGCTATAATAAAACGTTACCTATTGCTAAAATAGAAAATGCCACCTATGCCCAAGTGCAACCATATGAAGCCAATTTGCAAACCCTTTCTAATGGAACAGATGAAGCGAGCTTGATAACGGCTTTAAATAGTTTGAGAACCGTTTTACCCAATGCGATGATAACCACCTATACACACAAACCACTTATAGGTGTAAGTACTATGACTGATCCTAAAGGGAATTTTGTACGATATCATTATGATACTTTTAACCGATTGGAATTTGTAACGGACAAAGACGATAAGGTAGTAAGCGAAAACAAGTATCATTATAAAAACTAAGGCAAGATGAAAAAAATAATATACCTATTAACCCTAATCCCCTTTCTTGCTTTAGGACAAAGTACCGATCAAAACTGGGTGAAAACCATTACGTACAAACAACCCACTGCAACTCCGATTCCAGATCCTGATGTAAGCGTTGCCACTGTACAAGTGAGTTATTTTGATGGATTGGGAAGACCTATTCAACAAGTAGCCCACCAACAATCCAACTCTGGAAAGGATATTGTAACCCATATAGAATATGATGAATTTGGCAGACAAACCAAAGAATATCTGCCTTATGTGAACACGACGTCTAATTTAAATTACGACCCGACTGCCCAAGCTTCAGTAATGAATTTTTATGGCATACTCGATCCTTCAAAAACAGGTAATCCCGCTTTTGATATTACAGGCAATCCATATAGCGAAAAAGAACTAGAAGCTTCTCCACTAAACCGAGTGTTTAAGCAAGCTGCTCCAGGTGATCCTTGGGCAATGGGACAAGGTAAAGAAATAAAATTTGAATACGGAACGAATATAGGAACAGGAAATGGAGCTGTAAAATTATACAAAGCCAATGCGACATGGAATGCTGCCTTAGGCTTATATACCATTAGTCCTCAAGACTTAGGGTATTATGCCGAAAATCAACTATACAAAACCATTACCAAAGATGAAAACTGGAAATCGACACAAACTCATCCAAAGGACAATACCATTGAAGAATACAAAGACAAAGAAGGACAAGTGGTATTAAAACGTACTTTTAATAATGGCAATCCACACGAAACTTACTATATTTATGACCAATTTGGTAATCTTACCTATGTGATTCCACCATTAGCAGAAGGCATTGCCAGTCAGGCTAATTTGGATAATTTAGGGTATCAATACAAATACGACCATCGCAACCGATTAGTAGAAAAAAAATTACCAGGTAAACAATGGGAATTTATTATTTATGACAAACTAGACCGACCTGTAGCTACCGGACCTGCTTTTATACCTGATGGTGGAACAATCGTAGGCTGGATGATAACGGAATATGATGTTTTTGGAAGAGTGACCCAAACGGGTTGGAAACAAATGACTGTTACGGCATCTGAAAGAGCCGCAAAACAAAATAGTATAAATACAGGAAGTAACCCTTTTGCTTTCGCTGGAGATGACCTTATTTTAACCAAAAATTATTATGATAATTATTCTTATCCAAATGCTCCAAATCCAGTACCAACCCAAATAGAAGGCCAGACCATAGCTACCAATGTGAAAGGCTTACCAACCGGTTCATGGGTGAGAGTGATGAACAATACCAACCCAAATGGAGTAGAAACCAGCTACACCTTATACGATGATCGTTATAGACCGGTGCGTTCCTATACATCTAACCATTTAGGTGGATTTACACAAGTAGATTCTAAACTCGATTGGGCTGGAAAAACCGAATATACCATTACCACCCATAAATACGACACCAATGCTACAGTACTAACCGTTACTGATCGTTTTAGCTATTCCCCACAAGATCGTTTGACCCAACACAAACAACAAATAAACAGTCTGCCAGAACAGCTTATTACCCAAAACACCTATGATGAACTAGGGCAATTGATCAGTAAAAAAGTAGGTGGAACCAATGTAAGCCCAAGTGCTACAGGACTACAAAAAGTAGATTATACTTACAACGTGAGAGGTTGGCTAAAAAGCATTAATGACATAGAGAACATAGGAAACGATTTGTTTTCATTCAAAATTAATTACAATGAAGTTCAAACATTAGGAATAAACGACATTCAGTCCACACCACTTTATAATGGAAATATCTCAGCTACCTATTGGAAAACGAATTATGATGCACTTAAAAAATACAATTATAACTATGATAATTTAAACAGGCTAACCAATGCTACATTTTTAAAGCCAAAAACCACTGTAAATGATGTTAATGCCTATGATGAAACCTTATCTTACGATAAAAATGGAAACATCAAAACACTCGTTAGAAATGGTGGTATTAATGCCGGAAACACCAATGTTATTGACAATCTAACATATGATTATCATCCTAATGTTAAAAATCAATTACTAAAAGTATTTGATGCCAGTAATGATTCTGCTGGTTTTAAAGATGATAGTGATGGCATTGCAGATCCTATTGATGATTACACTTACGATGCTAATGGAAATATGACAAAAGATGACAATAAAGGCATCACAAACATTATCTATAACCATTTAAACTTGCCTGTTAAAATAGTTGTAGGCACCAATACTATTACCTATATTTACAATGCAACAGGACAAAAAGTAAGCAAAATAGTGAATGAAGCAACTAACATAACCCAAACCAATTATCTAGCAGGAGGCTTTCAATACAAAAACAATGTATTGCAATTTTTTCCGCATGCTGAGGGCTATGTAAAACATGAAGCAAACAATTACAGCTATGTTTTTAATTATACCGACCATTTAGGAAATATTAGACTTAGTTACACCGATATTAACAACAGCAATATCATAGAGGCTGATGAAATAGTGGAAGAAAATCAGTATTATCCTTTTGGACTAAAACATGAAACGCATAATACTTCTAATGCTTATCAATATAAATACAACGGCAAAGAACTGCAAACAGAGCTAGGACTGAACATGTATGACTACGGAGCTAGAAATTACGATGCTGCTTTGGGTAGATGGATGAATGTTGACCCGCTGGCGGAAATGTCAAGAAGATATAGTCCATATACTTACGCTCTTAATAATCCAGTTTACTTTATTGATCCTGATGGAATGAAGGCAGAAGCAGGTCAAACAGCAGATATTTATTATGATTGGGATGAAGGAGGATATAGAACTCAAGGTGGAAAAGAGGCTACACAAGAACAAGTAATGTCTCAATTTAGTGCGGATGAAGAGCCTCCTGTTAATTTCTTCATGCCTACAAAAGACGACCCAAGACAAGCAACATTTAATAAAGTTTTCGATGAACGAAATATGCCTGACAATTATGATGTAGGAGATAATATATTTAATGTTTTTGGACATGGTAATTATGGTTTTATATCTGATAATAATGGATTAAATGGCCCAATTACCGATGCAAAAGATTTTGATGAAATAATGTCAAAAGCAAGTCTAGCATATGAAAATGCTTCTAAAGATGTAAATACGGTATTTACTTTATTTTTACATTCTTGTCAATCAGCCGGAGAAAATAAAGATTATCCAACTTCTATAGCTAGAAAAATATCAAAGAGGCATCCAAATGCAACTGTAATAGGATATGAAGGATATGTTTTATATGGTACTGGAACAAATGGGAAACCTGCAATTGTTGGAGTAAGTACAGTAGTATCTGATAAAGAAAGAGGTATAAAAGCAAATAATTTTGGACATCAAGTGATTTTCCAAAACGGTAAAGTTGTTAGTAGAATTCCAACAAGTTTAATCTATCCTAATAAGTAAAATAATGAATTTAATTATTAAAAAGAGTATTTTATTGTTTTCTATATTAATATTATATTCATGTAATAAGAAAAACGATGTAAAGACCGAGATATCTACACCTGAATTATATCTAAGTATAAAGAATGATGAGAAACTCATTACAGAATTAAAGAGTAAAGTTTATACTGGAGACACAATTGCATATTATAAACTAAGAGATATTTACTTTAATAGTGGATATGCAAAAGAATTTTTATACTATTCAATTTTTATGGCAGAAAATTATAATTATTCAGTTGCGTTTAGAGATAACTTTAAAGCATTCAGTGAAATAAGCGTAACCAAAGAAAGTGATGCCATTAATAAAATTTCGAATTATTATTTGTTGAAGTCTTTTGAATCAAAAGCAAAAAGAATAGATTATGAAGAAGAATTTGAAATGAGATTTGGTAATATTGAGAATATTCCTAGTTCTAAAGATTATATAGAGTCTACAAAAAAATGACAAAATAAGACCACTGTTCGGAGCTAATGTTTCAAAGGTTACTATAATTTCCGGTAATGTTTCAGATTTAGTGATACAACTTTTATTGGAAATTAATAATTTGATAATCAATAAAAAAATAGAAACAGGTATTAAAGAGGAATGCAATATTGCGTTCCTTTTTCTGTTATATAAAGCCTTAAAATGAAGAAAATGATAAAAAAGTTGACCTCATGTATCAGAATTAGTGATGCGTTTTTTACTTATAAAAATAGTTGTAGGCACCAATACTATTACCTATATTTACAATGCAACAGGACAAAAAGTAAGCAAAATAGTGAATGAAGCAACCAACATAACCCAAACCAATTATTTAGCAGGAGGTTTTCAATACAAAAACAATGTATTGCAATTTTTCCCACATGCTGAGGGCTATGTAAAACATGAAGCAAACAATTACAGCTATGTTTTTAATTATACCGACCATTTAGGAAATATTCGTTTAAGTTATAGCACAGACCCAAGCACAAAAGCATTAGAAATACTAGAAGAAAATAATTACTACCCTTTTGGCTTAAAGCATGCTAATTATAATATGAGTAGAAAAGCATATTACAAAAGTGGTGGAGATCTTGTCTTAGAAGAACCTTGCCCGAGTTGTCCTATTGATTTTAAGTATAATTATAAATATCAAGAGCAAGAACGTCAAGATGAGTTGGGCTTGAATTGGGATAGTTTTAAATGGAGAAATTATGATTATGCAATTGGGAGGTTTATGAATATTGATCCTTTAGCGGAAGATTATCCTTTATGGACTCCTTATGCTTTTAGTGGAAATAGAGTTGTTGATTCAAGAGAACTTGAAGGATTGGAACCTCATACAGTTCACTCTTCTTTGCAGGAAGCTTCGAGAAATTTCTCTCAAGAATACAACGGATATTCTATTCATGAAAAAAGAGAAATATCTACTCAATTTTACAAGAATACAGACAGAACTTATTCTTATGCGACTCCAAAAATATTTCTTGAAGGACTCTCAAATCCAAAACAGTCTGATGACATTCCTGTTGATGCTACAATAGTAGGAGAAGGACACACACGGTAACGATGATAATGCTAACTATACATCAGAGAAAGAAACTAACGGTCGATCGATAAATGGTAGAAAAGGAGTTACTCTTGACAATATTAACGAATATATACTTGATAGTCATGCAAATAGTCCGAGTGGTACTGACCAGACTGCAATGAAAAAAAATGCGGAAGACAATAATTTTGAAGCATCTTACATATATACCCCAAGTGGTTTAGTTTACAGTTTAAAGAAAGATCCTAAAACGGGTGAATATACTTTAACAGTTAATAAGAATCTTTCAAGAACAAATCCTAGTGATGAAAATTCTAATATGAGACTTAATAAAATCAGTCCAAATAACACTCCTCAAGTACTACCTTTGGAAGGAACAATTAATTTTCAAAATTAAAAATGAAAAAAATGAAAAAATATTTTTTATTGTTTACTATGATTTTTTTACATAAATCATTCGCTAACAAAGACATTCTTACTAAAAAAGTATATGACAATATTGCCATATCTATTTTAACATCAGAATACACTGAAGACATAAACAAAGCTCTTATTGTAGCTCAGTATGCAGAAATTTTATCAAAAGAGTATTTTTATTTTGATAAAATTTATATAACTTTTATTCAAAAAGAAGACAATTATATGAGATATTGGTTTTCTGACGGAAAAGATAGTGTAGACAACCTTATCGGTTTGAATGTTATGTTTAAAATAGAGGAATTCAATATAGAGAAGTCTTTAAAAGTTATTGAGTATGCAATTATAAATTATAAAAAAGAAAAATTATTTTCAAAAAATTTAGAATCTGTATATAATGGTAATACATCTCTAAAAATAAAAGAAGTTTTAAATAATAGAATAGATAGGCCAAATATAGTTAGAGAATTGAGTAAACCCGATTTTTTAAATTACTATTTTAAGAATAATAAATATCATTTTATATATAAAAGAGTAAAAATAGAAGAAGAAATTCTTGTTTCAGAAAACTTGTTTGATTATAAAATATTAGATGTAGATTTGTTTATAGTATTTACGTCTTATAATGAATTTAAAATCATTAAAGAAGGAGTGGTTATTAAAACATTAAACATTGAAAATACTGACTCTATTTTTAGACTTTTTAAAGTTTTTTTAGTAGGAGAAAACAAATTACTAATTGAATATTCTAAAATATCAAAGTACCGCAAAAATGTTATGTTGTATTTTATTGATAAAGATAAGTTTATTCAAAATATAGATAGTTTAAATTAAATAGGTATCTCAGAAACCTCCTAGACTTCAGATTTTATGGTTATACGAAATTATTAAATCAACAAGATGAATATGAATTTTACTAAATTTATTCTATGCTTTTTTATTTATTCAAATATATCATGTAAAGGAGTTAGTTGTCCTGAGGATTTAAAATCATTTTCTATAAGAAACAGTAATTATGAATACAATTGTGGATTACCAAATATGGATATAATTACTAAAAAAGAGATAGATTTTATCTGTAATGAACTTTCAAGATTACAAAAAATAAATTTTGTTATGACAAGTCATCATAGAGGTTATATGAGTATTAAATACAATACTGGAAGTAAAGATTTTTTTCCAAAGGAAACTACTTTGATTTTTACCGTTAAGAATGGGTATGTATTTAAAACAGATGGTGATGTATATAAGAATGATGTTTTAGCTAATTATTTAATAAACCTCTTTGAAATTAAAAAGGTTTATTCTGATGAAAAATGTAGATGATAAAAAACAATAAAGATATTTATATAATAATTTGTGCTATTATTTCATTAGGAATAGGAATTTATATTTATAGTTTGAGATTTACTAATTTTAGTAATAAACATAACGATATTTATCTTAAAAAAGAGTTTCATGGTAAAGTAATAGGTAAAAAAAAATCTAAAAACAATTCAACAATTTTAGTTTTAAAAGGAGGTAAAGAAATTTTATTAATACCTCAATTTGTTTGTTATATTGAGATAGGTGATTCAATTTATAAAAACAGTGGCGATTCTATAGCTTATATTTATAATGGTAATAGACTTGAAAAAAAAATTAATTATATTGAACCTAGTAAGATTGTAATCGAAAATTCTAATGACAATAATAAATTAACTCCAGAAGAAATAATTAATTATTTTTACGAGAATATTGAAAACCCTGAGAAACTTGATAACATTATAAGTTTTAGGTTTTATCAAAAAACCCCTTACAATAGATTTAAAGAGATTATTATTTTTAAAAATAATCATTTTGGAAAATTAATAGAAAAAAACATCATAAAAACGGAATATTCTGATGATGGTATAAGTATCAGTTATTTTATTAAAGTCAAGTATGAAAATTTAGAAGCAAATGAACAAATTATAATGATAAAGGAATCTAAAAAAGATAATTTTTCTATTTATGAGTATAATGTAAAACAAAATTTTAAATAAGGAAGCGACTCCTAACTTGTTTTACCCTTAACTGCCAAATTAGGTAATGTTCCAAAGTTAGTGACACCTATTATAGTTGCTAATCAATTGATAAACAGAGTTTAATTAAAGAAAAGTATAGAAAAGGAAGGCAATATTGCGTTCCTTTTTATATTATATAAAGCCTTAAAACGAAGAAAATAATAAAAAAGGACCTCGTGTATCAGAATTAGTGATGCCTTTTTTACTTATGAAAATAATTGTAGGCACCAATACTATTATCTATATTTACAATGTAACAGGGCAAAAAGTAAGCAAAATAGTGAATGAAGCAATTAACGTAACCCAAACCAATTATCTAGCAGGAGGCTTTCAATACAAAAATAATGTATTGCAATTTTTTCCGCATGCTGAGGGCTATGTAAAACATGAAGCAGACAATTACAGCTATGTTTTTAATTATACCTACCATTTAGGAAATATTCGTTTAAGTTATAGCACAGACCCAAGCACAAAAGCATTAGAAATACTAGAAGAAAATAATTACTACCCTTTTGGATTAAAGCATGCTAATTATAACATGAGTAGAAAAGCATATTACAAAAGTGGTGGAGATCTTGTCTTAGAAGAACCTTGCCCAAGTTGTCCTATTGATTTTAAATATAATTATAAATACAACGGGAAAGAATACCAAGACGAGTTGGGGCTTAACTTTTATGACTACGGAGCACGGAATTATGACCCAGCTTTAGGTAGATGGATGAACATGGATCCGTTGGCTTATAAGTATTTCTCATATAGTTCTTATAGCTATGCATTAAATGTTCCAACTTTTTTCATTGATCCTGATGGGAAAAAAATTATTTGGGGAGAAGGCGATGCAGATAAAAAGACTAGAGAGCAAGTTGAAGAACTTAGAAAGAACTCAGCATCTTTTAATGTGTTGTATGAGTTTTTAGATGGATTAGAAGATTATGATATAACAATTTCAATTGATGATGCTCATATTGATGTGTTAGCTAAAAAAAACAATATTGATGAAGATTCTGCACAAGGAGTCTTTGATCCAGAATCAAATACAATCTATTATAGGGAAGGTACTAGTGATACAACTGTAGGTGAAGAATTATTTCATGCTTTACAAAAATATATTAATAAGAGAGATTCAAACCAGCAAAATATTAGTGATATGGAAGCTGAAGCAAAGTTATTTAATTATGATGTGAGTGATGAAAAACGACTCTCTAAAGATCCTGGCTCAATTCTTGGTGTGATTTTAGACTCATCACAGATGGAGTTATATTCTGTTAAAGATTCTCAAGATGCAACTGGAAACACGAAAATTGAAAATGGAGAGAATAAAGAAGTCTATGATGGATATGTAAAATCTTTTTATGAATTCTATAATAGTTCTTATGGAAACAAACATCCATATTCAAAAAAAGCTCCGCTTTATAATAAACCCGCAACATACAATGAAGTTCAAGATTTAAAAAAAATAAATAAAGCTAATAAAAATTAACAGAAATGAGATATATTTTAATATTGATTATGCTATGTTTTGCTAATAACTCAAATGGTCAAGAATATAATATTTCAAAAGATTCAATTCATGTAGTGAAGTATAGTAATAATGACATAGGTGTAAACTCAATCGAGTTTACTATATATAAAGATTTAAATTCATTATCCGAGTTTATTAAAAAAAAGCAAATTAATGAATGTAAATTCAAATTTATTTTAGTTTTTAAAATTTTAAAATCAAAAGAAATAGAATTAATTGGCTACAAATCTAACTGTAGTTTTGAACAAAATATTTTAGACGATCTAAAGGATTACTTACACTTAATGATTATTAAATGTAGTATGAGTATTGATGAAATTGAACTATTCATACCTATTGAAATTAAGTAATAATATCCCTTCCCCTATAACAATTATAACCACATATTTATTGGGTTTTCAGTATAAGAATAGTCGATTAGAGTTTTTTCCACATGCGGAAGGTTATGTAAAATATGATCAAGGGGATTACAGCTATGTATTTAATTATACTGATCATTTAGGAAATATTAGACTTAGTTACACCTATATTAACAACAGCAATATCATAGATACTGATGAAATAGTGGAAGAAAATCAGTATTATCCTTTTGGACTAAAACATGAAACGCATAATAGTTCTAATGCTTATCAATATAAGTTCAATGGCAAAGAACTGCAAACGGAATTGGGATTAAATCTATACGATTATGGTGCAAGGAATTATGACCCAGCTATAGGTAGATGGATGAACATGGATAATATGTCCGAAAAATACTTTACAAGTTCTCCATATGTTTATGCAGGTAATATTCCAACTAAGTTTGTTGATTACGATGGTAATGATTTTGGAATATCGTTTCAAAATGGAGTTATAACTGTTACTCAAGTTTGGTATAATGATGGAAAGTCTAATACAAAGGATTTACTTAATAAAGCTATTGAATATCTTAATAATCAAAGTGGTAAATATGGTGTTAAAACAGACAACGGGGACATAATTCCGATAAACTTTAAAATTCAATTTAGTGATAAAAAAGATGAGACTTATGATGATGGTATTGTTAATAATCACAGTAAAAATCAAGATTTAGCCACTAACGATGATACTGCTAATTATTTATCAGCGGGTGGTATGGAATTAAGAAACGTATATGGAGCAAATGGTTTAGCTTTCGAAGGAGGAGATAATACTAAATTTTGCGAATCTTGTACAATGTATGGCGATAAAAAAAATTATGATGCTGATGAAGGCGTTGTAGGACATGAGATAATGCATACTTTGGGAATGTCTCATTCTGCGATAGGTAAAAACGGAACAGAGATGACCAAAGATGGTATAGGTGGCATGTTGTTATATGCTTCGAAAAATTCTAAAGGGTTTAAAGTTAAATTGTCTAATGTGGGTTCTAATTCATATTTAGGCTCTCCAAGAGAAAAAGTTTCTAAACATGATAAACCTAAAGTAGTTAATTCAAGCCCTAGTAGAGTTAAATTAAGTGGAACAATTGTAGAAATAAAGTAATTTTATGAAATTCATATATAGAATCATTTTAATAATTTTTTGGTGTACATTTTTTTCTTGTAAAACAAAGCATAATACTCCAGTTCGGGGAGATATGACTCTTTCTAAAGTTGGTGATTCAATTAATAAAACAGGGTATCTAATTTATGACTCAAAAAAGGAGTTTACTAGTTTTATTGAATCTAAATTTATTGATATTAACAATATTTCAAAAAAAGATCTTATTAAGATGATAAATCAAGCTAAATATATTGTTCTTACTAGAGAAGGATTAAGTAAGTTTAAAGAAAGTAAATATATAAGTTTATCATTATGTCATATAAGTGACAAACGTTTAGTTGTTGAACAAAATAATTTGTTACACAAAAGATATTATATAATTTATCTAGAGGATTTTGTCTTTTATTTGTCTTTAAAAAACTATACAGATTCAAAACAGAGATTGTTTTTTTGTAAAGATGGAAGGTAATTGAATAATGTTTAAAAGTTAATGAATTTTACAATCATAAATATAACGGGAAATAACTACAGGCAGGGTTAGGATTGAATCTATACGATTATGGTGCAAGGAATTATGATGCTGCTTTGGGTAGATGGATGAATATTGACCCGTTGGCAGAACAAGGACGTAGATGGTCTCCATACAATTATGCAATGGATAATCCTGTTTTCTTTATTGATCCTGATGGGATGTTATCCGAATCTTTTATTAATAGATTAATGCAGTCTGAAAGTGGAACTACTTGGACAAATACTGGAAATGGTTCTTTTACGGATGGAGAAAATGAAATTGATGAAAATGGAGATACTGATCCAAAAAAGAAGAAAAAAAGTACTGCTCAGTTAATGGGTGAGGGTTATGCTATGGGATATTCTGTACCAGGAGGAGGCTTTAATGCGGCTATGAATGGTAGAGACCCTTTCAATCCAACAGAAGAAGACAATCAAGCTGCGGGTAATGCATTTGGTCAAACAGTCTTATTTATTACAGGAGAGTGGGCAGCTGTTAAAATATTTCAAGGAGGTGCATGGGTAGTTCAAATAATACGTGCTAAAAACATAGCAAGAAATGCAAGATATGTCAACCTAGCAAGTGGGTCTAGAACAGCTCATATATTAGCTGGAGATGCAACAGGAGGCGGTCACGCTTGGTGAGGTAGCATAAAATCTTTTTGGAATGGTGTAACAGGTGCAAAGTCTATGTTTCCAGTTACTTGGGGAAATAAAAAGATAATGAATGCAATATCTGAAGTGGCTACAAGTAACCCTTGGATACAACAAACAGGAAGGGTTGGAGCAACACATACTAGAAGTGGAGATTTAGTAAGATATAAAATTGAAGGTGTATATGAAGGTGTAAAAATAAAAGTAATAACAACTGTTGACGACATAATCACAGCATTCCCAATACAATAAAAGTTATGTTCTATAATAAAAAGAAAAAAATATTAGAAATTTTATTAGATAGATTTTCTTCATTAATATTAAGTGAAGATATAATCAATTGTAAAGAATTATTATCTAATAGAGAGTATTCATTATGTTACAATACATTAGTTACACAGATTTACGAATATGATCAAGAAATAACACAGGAAGATTATAATTTGTTTGAAAGTTCGGCAAAAAAATTAAACCTTGATTTATCTGAATACGAATTATTAAAAGAATTAATTAGAGATAGGTAATGTTTCAGATTTAGTGATACAATTTTTATGGTAATGTTTCAATTTAATACTTGCATTTTGCAACGTTGGTATTGGTGAAACCGGTGTAAAAACGATAAATGAAATTAAAACCTTAATTGATGATAGAATTAACATATATATGCCGCGAGGCTATGTAAAAATGCAGTATAATAATTATAAAACTAGTGGAATTGGATTTAAAAATAATCAATCTTTTAATGTAGAATGGCTTAAAAGTACCCCTGGGGTAAAAGACACCACTACAATTAATGGTCTATCAATCACTCCTACTGGAGTACAAACTCATTAACCATCTAAATAAATATGATTTTAAAAAAATATATATTATTACTTTATTTATTTATAATAAGTATATGTAATGCACAAAAACCTATAGATTTATTATCAAATAATAACTATAGACACATAAAATATGATAGTGAGTCGTTTAATAGCAAGATAAAATTTAATAATATTGATAGCCTAACTAAAAGCGTTCTATCGAATGATGTAATTAGCCAGATTATGTATGAAGGAGTAAATAAGAACACAGTTTTTATTTCTTCATTAATCTGTTTTAAAATAAAAAATAAAAAAGTTTTGTTTAAACAGAACCTAAAGGGGTTCAATCTAGATGATATTGATTTACAAATAGTAAATGTATTAAAAGAGAATATAAAACATGAAGATTTTTTAAATTTAAAGAATAATAATAAATTAGGCTTTTTTATTTATTTTAATTTTAAGAATACTGAAATTGGCTTTGAATTAGTGGAGCTTAAAGGGAAAAAAGAATTATTAATTAGTAAACAAAAGATAAATTATTTAACGCTTGAAAAAATAAATTAGAAAACAACAACTACATTATCCCTTCACCTGTAATGGGATTAGGCGTAGGTGGTGCAGGATTAGGTTACTGGTATTATCATAATAAAACTATAAAATAAACTATGTTTAATCTTTCATTAAATTCAGCAATATCTATTTTTATAAATAGTCAAGAAAAAAATTTACAGTTAGATTTTTTTAGAGAAAATCAACAAGTTTTACTTCAAATTTTTAAAGGTTATGATGTTAAAAATTGGAAAATTGCTTTTGAATCAGATAATGATGATTTAATTTTAATGATTCATTTTCATAAAGATAAAATAGATAATAAATTAAATTTAGAACGATTTAAAAATAGTAAATGGTATAATGACTTTGAAAGAGTAATAATGCAAGGAGAAGTACAATATTATTTAAAATCAAGAACGGCACATGATAGTAATATATTAGAAATAGAAATTAGAGAATTAATAAATATAGTGTATAGTCTATCTTTTGAAAAAGTAGCCTTTACATTAAATGCTTATTAATAATTGGTAATGTTCCAAAGTTGGTAATGTTTCAGATTTAGTGATACAACTTTTATTGGAGGTTAATAATTTGATAATCAATAAAAAAACAGAAACAGGTATTAAAAAGGAACGCAATATTGCGTTCCTTTTCCTATTATATAAAGCCTTAAAACGAAGAAAATGGTAAAAACTAAGACCTTGTGTATCAGAATTAGTGATAGCTTAATTTGCCCAAACTGTAAAATTAAAAACTTAATAAAGAATGGCTTTACAAAAAACAAAAAGCAACAGTTTTATTGTAAAAATTGCCATAAAAAGATGTATTGATTTTTATTGTTACAAAGCTTATAAATTAACAACTAATGCAAAAAAGATTTCTAACCCTATTTTCTACAAAAAGAAGAGTTATGAAGTAGATGAAATACGTTGTTATTTAAAAAGAAAAACAAAACGTGTAGTTAGTTTTAGTCTAGGTAGAAGAACTAAAAGAACTATTCAATATGTAACCAATTCTTTAGCTTTACCAAAAAGTATTTATACTGATGGATTATTCCATTATAGATCATTAATAGTTAAAGCACTTCATAAAGTAAACCGTTTTGGTACAAATGTTATTGAAAGAAATAATCTTTCTATGCGAACTCATTTAAAAAGACTACAAAGGAAAACAATTTGTTTTTCTGGAAGTTTTATTTTGTTGCAATGTGTTTTAAGAATCTATTTTTGGGTTGAAAAGTTGTATTCTTCTCAAGAATATTTTTTATAAGCATTAGCTAATTTTTCATCATATTTATTTGCTTTATACCCAGAACCATTATATCGATATGCAAAACCAGCCCAATCTTTATTTTGTAAATAAGGAATAAGATTATTTGTTTTTAGAAATTTGCCAAAAGCGGTTAGATGCTCTTTTTCGTTTAGGTGCATTTTTTGAACAAATTCTTCAATAGAATTGTAGCCAATAGAGACAGCATTGAATCCCATAATTTGAAAACAACCCCATGAAGTGGCACAATATGCAGCATCTTGAAATGCTTGACTAGGGTTTATTTGTATTGCTTTTTGTAAGCGGGCATATTCTCCATCTCCACCTAAGTAGTGTTTTTTTGTCCAAGATTGATATAAGACATTAGCTGTATTTGCATTTGAATATTGACTAGGGTTGACACCTCTTTTATTTAATTCTCTCCAAAAAACATGTCCTTCAAATAATATTTTAGGCTTGCCACTTACTAAAAATCCTTTTCCTCTACTTTCTACTTCATTTACTGCTTTCACACAAGCTAATTCAAGTTGAAATTCATTAGCAAATTCCATTAAATCTCGCTCAGATAATAGTTTGTCATTATGTGTTGTAATATTGCTTAATTCGAATAGTTTTGACCATGTTTTTATGCCAACTATTCCGTCTACAACTAAGTTGTTTTTATATTGAAAGTCTTTAACTGCTGCATCTACTTGAAGTGTAAATGAATCTGAAACAATTAAGTTATAACCTAATTTTGAAAGTAAATCGCACAATGTAGTGACTTCCGTTGCTTTATTATTGTATTTTATAGTTCTCATATTTTTTTGATTTAATAACCTAGAAAATGGTTGCTAATTATTTCAGGATATGAAAGTGATTTTAAGGTGTTAAGATTTGAAATTTTAACTTCTTTAAAAAAGAAATCTACTGTTTCATCGAAATTATTTGTTTCAATGTTTGATGATGAAAAGGTTTCAATACCTAAGGAATAATATATTGTATTGTTAATTTTAAATTTTGTTAATTCTATTCCGCTTCCTTCATCTATAATTGTATCGCCAGAAACTAGTTGTTTTTCTTTTGTGTCAAATTTTACTAGAATTCTATCTTTATCTATTTTAATCCAAGGTTCTTGTGTGTTTTGGTTTGTAAAAAAATTGAGTATTCTAGCTGTTTCAATTTCATTTCCGATTGTTTCAAAGCTATACTTTAGCCATGTGTTTACATTACCATGGTTGTTATTGTTAAATTTATAGATTCCATTATCTTGGATTAAAAGTTTAACTTCTAGTTTTGATTTTTGTTCGTTGTTAACTAATTTTGGTTCTCTTATTTTTATACCAAGATTTGTACTTTTAACTAATTTTAAATAGTAATCTTGTCTTGGAAATAGATCTTTATTCTTAAAAGAAGTTCCTATTTGTTTAAACCAATGTTCTATAGTTTCAAATTCATTAAAATTTAATAACCACCTTGTTTCTATACTTTTTTGCATGATGTTAAATTAATTGTGATTTGGTATATAGATTGTGGAAGAGGTTGAAAAATCAAAACCAAAATTTTTTGATGAGATGATGTTATTGTCTATATCAAAATAATTTACTTCATATCCGATAGTTGTGTTTAAAGAAGTACTGTTTTTAATAATAAAATTAAAAAGAATAGGTTTTCTAAAGTCATCTTTTAGTTTTTCAATAATGAATACACTTCCTGTGTCGTTAACAGTTAGTTTTATTTGTATTTTATTAATATCGGTTTCTTGTTTTTGAATTTGAACTTGTATGTATCTATTGTAATTTGTAGACGAAGAGACTATTTGACTAAATTCGTCGCTAATATTTTCAATGCTCTCAAAATCAAAATAAACATCTTTAAGTGGTTTTGACGCAAGATTAGAGTTTAATTGAGTATGAAGTAATTCAACTGACTGTCCTCCGTCTAACAAGGGATAGTTGGAAAAAAGAGAACTATTATAATGAATGTTATTATTGTTATCAATTGTTAAAACAGAATTTAATTTACATTGTGAAATGGAAACATTTGTGAGGTTTATTTTTTTTGATTCTTCGTCAAAAATGATTTCAATTATCTCACCTATTGTTTTTTCTAAATTTATATCAATTACAGCAGTGTCTTTAATCTCTTTATGTTTAAAATTTATATTGGCATATTGAGAAATAGAGTTGTTAATTGCATTTATAAGAATACTAGCTTCATTAAGATTTTCTGTATTAAGAGAAATTAAAAAATGTTTTCCATCTACTGTTATTTCTGCATTTTGTAATAAATGATTTCCATTAATTTCATATTCAGAATTAATTTCATTAGGATAAATAAATCGAACATCGGTTAAATAATTAATGCTGTTTCCATCAAGAAAGTTATTTTTTTTGAGATCAATTTTGAGTTTTGCTAAGTCAAATTCAGATAAATTAGGACCAATTGCAAACTGAAAATTAATTTTAGAAATGTCTTCTGTTAAACCTGTTCCTTCTTCATACGCGTGAAAAATAGTTTCAATACATGGTTTCATGGTGTCAGTATCTCTACTAATGTGATATTTTTTAGGTATTAATAAAAATTCATTAGCTGTTGTAGTCGATTTATAAATGGAAAGACTGTCAAAATTTACACCTGGAACAAAAATTTGTTGATATTGAGAAAAATCTTCATTTAGGTTAAAAGGATGATTAATAAATCCACCGCCAATAGTTTTATAAAGGCTTTTTGAAGGATCATTAGGTAATGGATAATTGATAGTTTTATTTACTTTAAGAAGGAAAGTACTTTTTACAAAATCAGGTGTTATTTTTTCATTCTTTGCAGTAAGTTTTTTTTCAACTTGAATGGCTCTGATGTCATTTTTAATATTGTTTTTGGCAGTACCTTTTCTTACAATAAGAGGAGCTTCAATAATCATTTTTCTTTTTATATTGCTCTTTTCTGTGGGTTTTAGGTTAAGAAGCTGTCTGTTGAATTTGAAATCTTTAGCAAAAATGAAGTTTCTTTTAAATTTAGAATATCCTTTGAAATCGAAAAATAAGTCTAGATTACATTTAAATCGATCAATATCAGTTACTAAATTAGAAAAGGCAATTTTTACAGCCTCACCTATTAAGTGAAATGTAATTTCTTTTTTAACAGTATCAACATTTCCATTTATTGTTATAACTCGATCACTAACTTTTAGATTTAGTACGACTTGCTTTAAATTTAATGCAATGTTTTGTTGTGTAGGAGTTGATGGTTTGTTTTTTTCAATATATTTTAAAGTTATTCGACCTATTAAATCACTATTTTGACCTTTGCTATCTAGTATGTTTTCATAATAAAAAAGAGTATTGTTGTTTGGAATAACTTCTATTTCAGGAAAGTATAAGTTGATTTTGGAATCTGTAAAATCTTTAAAGGTTGAGTTTTCTCTAATAGATTGACTATTTTCGATAATAGGAAAATATTCTTTAGTTATTAACGGTCTAATTATTAATGGTTTTATTTGTATAGAATTAATAATAGGGTGTCTTATAACTTTGAAATTTGAAGCTTTAGTTCCTTTGAATGATGTACTAGGTTTTGATGCTTCAAGATTGAATCTATTTACAGGAACTAATTTAGTTCCTTGTAATTTTAGTGTTTTTAAATCTGGCATAATTGTTTTTGTGCTAATTTGTTAATCTGTACCAATCACTTTTTCAGAAATTGTAATTTCTAAATTAGAAATAGAAAATGTTTCATCTGTTTCTAATAGGTCATATTCTTTTATTTCGTTTGTGTTTTTAACTGAAATAATTTGTTCTCTAATTTTAATTTTGCTAGGAATTTCATTTTTTACAAAGTCAAAAACAAAAGATTTTGATTTATCACTTATATCATACCAAGTACTTGGAACTATTGAATCTATTTCGTTTCCACTTTTGCTTTTTGTTTTCAGAAAAAGTAGACTTTTATTATCTAATAATCTACTAGAGCTTTTCCAAGAATAGTTTCCATTTGAATCTGGATAACCTACTTCAATAGATACAATTTGAGCAGAAGGATCATTGTTTTCTTTTAATGAAACTTTAACTTGAATTTTTTTAAATGGATAATCTGTTGTCATAATTTTTGTATTAAACAAAAGGGGAAATTTTCCCCTTTTGTAGGTTTATATTATTCATCTAAAAATGCAGCTCTAATTTTTTCGATATCTTTATTTTGAGCATCAGTTCCTGATGGGATTTCAAATAAAACGTCTCCTTCTTGATAGTCTAATTCAATGTAGTTAGTTGAAACAGATACTTTTTTAGATTTTGAACCTATTTTTCCTTTACAAGTGTATTTTATCTTGTATTTTGTAGGTTTTATAGTGTAATCCATCTCATACCAAGAACGATACGGAATTAAATCTTCAAAATTCTCAGAAGTAAATTTGAATTTTTTAGTTGACATTTTATCTACTTTTAAAGTAACTTCAAGTGTATCACATTGAAGTAATTGTTCTGTAGATAAAGTATAATTAATCATGTTTTGGATAGGAAGAGGAATGAATACTTTAGTTCCGTCAAATTCATATTCATTAACAGTGTCTTTTAGTTTTATTCTTTTATCTTTTTCATACATTACATTTTGACGTACTTTAATTTTGCTAGGAGTACTGTTTTTTACAAAATCAAATACAAAAGCATTTTTCTCTTTTGATTTGTCAACCCATGTAGCGGGAAAAATAGCATCGATTTCTTTACCTGATTTTGAGGTTGTTTTTACATAAGGACTTCCTTCTGGAGCAATCATTCTTCCTGAACTTTTCCATACAGTATTTCCTTTTGAATCTGGATAACCTACTTCAATAGATACTTGACTTACTGGACTATCATTTAGAATATCTCCTTCTTTGTCTAGTTTTATTAATCCTCCATTTAGAGAAGCAATTACTTGAACTTTTTGGAAATCTTCATCTAGACGAACTTCTGTGATATAATTTTTTAAATCTTCTTTTGCGGCTGCTCCAGATTTCGAAGTTAACGGTGTTAAGTTTCCACTTATTTTAGAGTCCATAACTTCAATAGCAGAAAATTTAATTTCGTCTGTGAAGTTAACTTGTCTAATTTGTTTTCCATGTTTTAAGCTTACACCTACACTTGCACCACCAAATAGAATTCTCCAAAAAGAACTTGGTCTTTCAGCATCTTTGGCAGGAGTGAATTCTTTTTCTGGCTTGTCAAAAATTTCTTTTTGGAGTAATTGAAAAGCAAATTCTCTTTGTTTTGTTATTAGCTCATGTTCAAATTGCTTTCTTTCTTCATTTGTAAATTGGTTATCTGTTATAATTTCAGATACAATTCCTCCATCTGTTATGATTTTTTCATATTCACTTTCCCAATCTAAATTTACACCGCTCCATCCTACAGATGCTTTAGCTGAAAAGTATGTGTGAACTCTTTTCGCATTTACTGTAGTTTTGATTATTGTAGTAGGTAAATAAGCTTTATATTTAATTCGGTTTTCTACAACTAGGTTATTAGTTCCGTTTTGTAAAGCATCTTTAACTATTGAAGCACTGTTTCTTCCCATTAAAATTGAAAAGGCATTTTCTCCTAAACCGAATGTTGTACCAGCTCCTTCTCCTTGAATATTAAATGTCCAAGGATTTGCACCGCCAAAAGGGTTATTTGGTGATTTTTCTCCTACAACGTGCATTGAAATATTGTTTTCAACTAATTGGATAGGTCTTACATTGGTTTCATCAAAATCTCTATCTACTCCTTTTTTATAAGAGAAAAGACCTAAAAGCTTGGATTCTCTATTGTTTTGATATTCTTTATGTAAGTGTGTTTTTAGTTTGTCAATTGCTTTTTTTAATAATGCTTCAGGTACATCTATCGTTGTGGTTAACGATGTATAAGCTCCTGCTTCTTCTTCTAATCCTTCTGCTCCAATAACAGTTGATGAATCACCTTCGGATTTAAAAACTTGCATTGAGAATTTAAATTTTCCATCTTTCCCTGGCTCTTTAGCTAGTCTTGGTTCTTTTGGGTAGTAATAAAACTGCATTGCTTGTCCACTCTCTCTTAATAAGATGTTGTTTGGATCTGGAGAAAACAATAATGAAAAATTGGCGCCATCTTCGTTTTCTAATAAGATTTCTACTCTTCCTGCTCCTGAATGAGGATAACCTAGAGGTGTTACTTTTGCCATAATTATATAATTTTGTGGTTTTTCCTACTCTATTAAGGCTTTTCGGATTTCGCCTTTTACTTAATTTTTTTGGAATTAATAAATCAATATCTTTTTCTTAGTTGTTATGATTTGATTTTTAAAACTTTGTAAAATTGAGATTAATTAAAATCTTGTAAAAGAGCATATTACCTGATTTTTTTGAGTTTTTTTCAGGATGATTGAAAGTGAAAAAAGAGTGAAAGTATGGGGAAATACCCTTTTTAAAGTAAGGGTATAAAAAAAGGATTCGCATTGCGAATCCTTTTTTTATAGTAAGAATGATGTATTATTTTGTCTTCTTGACATATTGTGTTAAAATAACGATATGTTGATTTTCTACACGTCCTTCAATTTGTTCTGCATTGTCCCAAACTAATTTGATATTATGGACAGCAGCTCCACGTTTTGCAGTAAATGTTGCTCCTTTTACATCTAAATCTTTAATTAAAACGACTGAATCTCCATCTTGAAGAATATTTCCGTTAGAGTCTTTGTGTATGATTTTTCCCTCTTCTTCCTCTCCTTCACCTGTAGCTTTTGCCCATTCTAGTGCTTCTTCATCTAAATACATCATATCTAACATGTCATGATTTTTTAATCTAGCATGCATTCTCCAAGAAATAATTTGAACAGGAAGATTTTCATTCCACATACTGTCATTTAAACATCTCCAATGATTAACGTCAGTATTTTCTGGATTTTCAATTTGGTCAATGCAAACTTTACAGGCTAATATAGATTGGTCTAAATTTTCTTCAGTATTAGGAGCTACGTTAAAAACGCTTAAATCATATTCATTACTGCATAATTCACATTTTGAATTGCTTCTGTCTTTTAATTTTTTTTCTATTACGCTCATATTTATAAGTTGAAACTTGCTCCAATTGAGAAGTTAAATTGATTATTATATTTTTCAAATCCTACAGGATCATTGTCATATTGTGCTATTGGAAATTGTATTTCAGAATAAATTCCAAACCCTTCTGAGAAAAAATAACGAGCACCTAAATGGGCTCCAAAATTCTTTATTCCAATATTTAAACCAGGATAGAAGTCTAATTTTTCTTCAATATTGAATATGTCAGCAATATTTGCGCTAAATCTTGCTCTTATATCAAAACGATCATCGAAATTAGGTTTTTCACCTAATACTTCTTCAATCCCTAATAGATAAGATGAAGTGAAGCCAAAGGACATGTTTTTTCCAATTCCTTTATCGAAAGTTGCAATTATTCCGGTTCCTTTGTTTTGAAAATTAGCACCAACTTGAAATTTTTGATCTCCTTTTCCTGTAAAAACTTGCGCATTTACTATACTAGAAAATAATATAGTTAGAAATAAAATTTTTTTCATGATTAATAAATTTTATACAAATATAAAAATATAACTTAATTTCTTCCCTTTTCATTAGGATATAACAATGGTAGGGAATCACTTTGCCAAAATTCTTTAGTATCTACATTTAAAATAGAGAGTGAACCAGTAAAAGCAGCGCCTGTATCTACATTCCATACAGATGAGGCTTGGTGTGGAGTTGTTTTGTTGATTTTTGTAACAGGAGTGTGTCCAATATAGATTTCTTTGTATATCTTTAATCTATTAGGATATAAAATGTCATCAAAAGAAATATTTGGATTTAATGAAATAGCTGTTTCCCATAATGTTCTATCCCAGTAAAATGAAGGTTTAAAATATTCATACTCTACTCCTTTTTGATTTGTGAAACCTGCATGAATATACAATCTATTGTCTTCGTCAATGAAATACTCTTTGAGAGATTCTAAAAATGAGATATGTTTGTTTATAGTATCTAGATTGATTTTTTCATAAGCTTTAATTGTTGATGATCCTCCATGAATAAGCCATTCTTTATTAAAGCTTTTTGTTTTTAAATAGTTTAAAAGTAAATCATCATGATTTCCTTTTATAAAAATACAATTATATTTATCTTTTAGTGTAATTAAGTAATTAATTACTTCTGGAGATTCGCTCCAACCATCTACATAATCACCTAAAAAAATTAATAAATCCTTTTCTGAAATTTTTATTTTTTTTAGTACTTGGATTAAAGCTTTTAGACCTCCATGGATGTCCCCAATAACGAATTTTTGCATTTTTTTATTTAAATATTTAATATTCAGTATTTTATGTGTTTTTAAACTTTAACAAAATCGGCAGAATTGTTGTAAAATTTAGAACTTGTAACACCTTATTTTTGAAATAGCAAAAATAAGGTGTTACAAATTACTTCACTTTGTAAAAACTGAAATAAGTGTAGAAAGTAATAAAAAAAATGATATAAACAAACTTAAATTTTTAGTATTATGAAAAAAGCTATTTTATTTATCGGAATGTTATTTGGATTTTCCATTTTAATGACATCGTGTACAACAGACGAGTATGATCAGCAAATAGAAACAAGTGTTTATGAGATTGATAATTCATCTTTAAATAGAGATGGAGATGATGGAACAACCAATACTCAAGCAGGCGAAACAGATCCAATCGTTAAACCTAAAAAGGATTAATTACTCTTAAAAACAAAAACAACCTAGATTAAACAAACTCAATACAGAATATTATGAAAAAAGCTATTTTATTTATCGGAATGTTATTTGGATTTTCCATTTTAATGACATCATGTACAACAGACGAGTATGATCAGCAAATAGAAACAAGTGTTTATGAGATTGATAATTCATCTTTAAATAGAGATGGAGATGATGGAACAACCGATACAACCAATACTCAAGCAGACGAAACAGATCCAATCGTTAAACCTAAAAAGGATTAATTACTCTTAAAAACAAAAACAACCTAGATTAAACAAACTCAATACAGAATATTATGAAAAAAGCTATTTTATTTATCGGAATGTTATTTGGATTTTCCATTTTAATGACATCATGTACAACAGACGAGTATGATCAGCAAATGGAAACAAGTACTTATGAAGTTGATAATTCATCCTTAAATAGAGATGGAGATGATGGTACAACCGATACAACTGGCACAACAAATTCAGACACAGATGAGTTAGATGAAACAGATCCAATCGTTAAACCTAAAAAAGATTAATTATTATATTAGCAGATAGTTAAAACAAAAACCAACCTAGATTAAACAAACTCAATACAGAATATTATGAAAAAAAGTATTTTATATATCGGAATTTTATTTGGATTTTTTATTTTAATGACATCATGTACAACAGACGAGTATGATCAGCAAATGGAAACAAGTACTTATGAAGTTGATAATTCATCCTTAAATAGAGATGGAGATGATGGTACAACCGACGCAACTTCAGACACAGATGAAACAGATCCAATCGTTAAACCAAAAAAAGATTAATTTGAGTAAGAAAAATCATTAAATTTGTTTCAGGCAGATTAATTTTAAAAAAAACAAGTTGAAACAAATAATTATTTTTATAGCGTTTATTATTTTACTTAGCTGTTCAGATAAGAAGAAATCTCTCGAAGTAATAGATAAGCCTAATCAGAAAATTAATCAATATCTTTCATTTGCTCAAGATGAAAGTATAGCAAGTGAAAATCGTATTAAGTATAGTGATTCAGCCTATTTTGAATTACAGTTTAAAACGAATGACTCAACAACAAGAAGAAATTACTTTAAGGTCGCAAACAGATATTTTTCTCTTTATGAATTAGATAAATATAAGAATGTTGCTGCTAAAGCTTTACAGCTAGGGAAATCTAGTAAAGACTCAATAACAATAGCAAAAGCTCTTTCATATTTAGGAGATTATTATTTTGAAAAAGCAAGAAACGATAGTGCTTACTGGTATTATAATGATGCTGAGAAGTTGTATAAAAATATTAATGATAAAGAAAATTTAGCGAAAACAATACTATACAAAGCATACGTTTTATTGTATGAAAAAGACTTTTTAGGGAGTGAAACAGCCACTATCCGAGCTTTGGATATTTCAAAAGGAATAGATGATGATATGCTTATTTATGAATGTTATGTTAACCTAGGAAGTTCTTTGCTTGGCTTAGATAATTACGAAAAAGCACTTTATTACCATAGTAAAGCATTAATTCAAGTTGAAAAGTTAAAAAAGAGTTTCTTTTATGATATTTTTAAAGCTCAAACATTTAATAACATTGGGTTAGTATATCAGAAAAACAAACTTTATAAAAAGGCAATTGATAATTTTTCAAAAGGACTGAAAGTTAAAAATTTATTGCAATTGCAACCTGTTGTTTATTCGGCTCTATTAGATAATTTGGCTTATTCAAAATTTAAACTTAATAAAGAGGAAGGACTAGAAGAACTCAATAGATCTCTTTTTATTAGAGATAGTATTGGTAATATAGCAGGAATAATAAAAAGTAAAATTCATCTTTCAGAATATTATTTATCAAAGTCGGATACAACAAAAGCATTACAGCTTAACAATGAGGCAAATTCTTTAGCAAAAAAATCGAGTTATAATCAAGAGATTTTAACTACTTTAGATTTATATACAAAGATAAACCCTAAAACAGGACTTTATTATGCTAAGAAATATATAAAACTAAGCGATAGTTTATATGATTTGGAAAGAGCAACAAGAAATAAATTAGCAAGAATAGAATTTGAAACAGACGAAATAATACATGAAAATGAAGAGATTTCTAGTGAGAAAAAAGTAATACTAGGTGTTTCAATTCTTGTAGCATTTATAGGTGGATTGTTATATATAATTTTATTTCAGAGATCAAAACAAAAAGAATTACTCTTTACACAACAACAGCAAAAAGTAAATGAAGAAATTTACCAATTAATGCTAGATCAACAAGTAAAATTAGATGAAGCAAAAAACAATGAAAAGAATAGAATAGCAAGAGAACTTCATGATGGAATAATGAATAAACTTGCCAGTACAAGACTAAATTTATATATACTTACTAAGCGAACAGATGAAGAAACTATACAAAAGTGTATAGGTCATATAAATGAAATTCAGAATATTGAAAAAGAAGTAAGAGCAATTGCACATGAATTAAGCAATAATGTTTTTTCTGAAAAAAGTAATTTTAAGTCTATTTTATCCGAGTTATTAATTGAACAACAGAATTTATATGATGCAGATTGTGAATATACAATTGATAAAAAAATTCAATGGGATAATGTAGATGTTGAAGTAAAAATGCACTTATATAGAATCTTGCAAGAAGCATTAAATAACTGTAATAAGTATGCTAAAGCAAAAACTATAAATGTAAGTATTGTAAAACAAGAAAAAATTGTAACTTTACAAATAAGAGATGATGGAGAAGGATTTAATGTTAATAAAGCCAAGAAAGGAATAGGCATTAAAAATATGCTTCAAAGGATAAGTGCTGTTAATGGAGAATTAAATATAGAATCTGAAATCGGAAAGGGAACGACCCTGTTTTTTAAAATACCAATAGAATAAAATAATAATTATGAGCTCTAAAACAATTAATATTTTCATGGTCGATGACCATCCTTCAATGATTGAAGGGTATAAAAGTATTTTATCTTATAACGAATTAGGATATAAAATAAATGTTACTTCTGCTTTTGATTGTCAAACGGCATATAAAAGAATGTCACAATCAGAAGATATTTATGAATTTGACATGATATTTTTGGATTTAAGTTTGCCTCCATATGAAGAAGCTAATATTCAATCAGGACAAGATCTAGCTATTTTTGCAAGAAAAAAATATCCGTTCACAAAAATTGTTATGCTTACATCTCATGCAGAAGCATTTATTTTATTCGACATTCAAAAAACAATTGATCCAGACGGCCTTTTAGTGAAAAGTGACTTTACAGCCGACGAGTTTTTGAAAGCGTTTGAAGTAATTATTAACAAAGAAAAATACGTAAGTAAAACAGTTAATGAAAGTATTCAAGAGATGCTTGCTGTAAGGAATAATGTGTTTTTAGATGAAAGTAATAGAACAATCATTTCATTGTTAGCACAAGGCGTTTTGTCTAAAAATTTACCAAACTATGTGAATTTAGCCCAAAGCTCTATAGATAAACGTAAAGCACAAATTAAAGATTATTTCTGTGTTAAAGGAGGTTCAGATGAAGACATTGTTAGAGAAGCAAAAAAACATGGATTTGTTTAAATGAATTTTTTAACAAATTCTATAATAAACTTGTAAAACAATCTAATTAATAGTTCATAACTTTATGTTGTACTAAATAACATGTTATGAAAACTTTAAATAAGACTTCTCGTTTTCTAAAATTATTACTGTTACTTCTAGTAATAAGTTTGGTTTGGTTTTTCGTGGTTATGGAAATGTTATATAATTTGTTTTTTCAGGAAATTGATAATCCAGTACTATTTTTAGATTATGCTATTCAACTTAAAATAGTTTATGTTTTAGGAGTGTTTATTATAGTTGCATATTCAACTATAATCTTGATGAAAACAAAAAATGAAAACAAACATAAATTCAACTAATTATATTTCATTTTCCGTAAAACTCGCATTACTTCTTTAAAAGCTAAATATACTTCAGGACTATCGTGATGTTTTAAATATAGCTTAGAATCAATAAGTTTTTGTTTTGCATCATTAAAACCATTTAGATAACAGATCATTAAAATTGAAGGGATGTTGTCTACATCTTTTAGTTCTCTTTCATTTAAAGAAATTCTCTTTTCTAGTTTTTTTAAAAGACTAAGAGTAGCATTGTAAATATGATGAAGCATTTTTTTATTATATTGAGGTGGCTGAAAAAGCATTTCGGTATCCATTTTATAATAGCCATTGTCAAAGAAAGTAATAGTAACTCTTTCTAAAGGATAGTAACTTGTTCTATCATTAATGCCAAGTGTAATATGTTCGGTTATAATAAAAGAATTTTCATTGTAATTTATTGTAACATCATCTTGTGCAGAATAAAATAATTTAATTTGTTCGTTAATTAGCTCTATATCAACTCTAGAATAGTAAGTCGTATCTCTTACTTTTTTCTTAATTCCAGCCCAACAGACGATGAATAATTCTTTGAAAACCTTATAATTTGAATGTAAATCTTTATGGCGATTATTTATAAAATCAAGAACACCATCTAAAGTATGCTTTATACTATTTCTAGAATTATTCTCAATACTTATAATAGTTTCAATATTCGTTTTTGAAAACGGAACTTTCTCTTCAGTTGGAATAGAATTGCTTCCTCTTCTTATAAAAATAGTATTAGCCACAATAGTATGAATCCCTTTTTTAAAAGAAGAGATTTTGTTTTTAGGATTTATAGTAACTAGCCCAACTACTTTATTTACAGGTAAATTAGGAAAAGGAATATTCTCATATTGAATTTTTGGAGGATTTTCTAAATAAGCATTAACTAAATTTTGAATTTTACTATCATCAAAAAAATCATCACCTACAATTTCATTATTTTCGTCTTCAACTCCTACAACAATATAAGAGTTATTTGCCGGATTAGAATTAGATAGCGCACAAATATGTTTTAAAAATTTGGCCTTTCCTTCCTTACTATGTAAATTCAACTGTCTCTTTTTGTCGTAAAAACTATTCTCATCATTGTGAGCCAATAAATTTTTTATCAATAATCTTTTATTTAGCATCTCTAGAAATAATTTGGCACTAATTTACTGTTTTATTTTAGGGGATTCAAAATGTTTTGATTATAAATTATATTGTTGATTATCTTTTGGTTATGAATTGTAAATAATAAATAAAAACGTCAAACTTTAACAACAAAGGCAAGAAATCTATATTCAAATTATTGCGCTACTGTTGTAGATTTACAAGACTGAAGTCAAAAAGCAATAGTATTAATTTAACTAAACATTAAAAATTATGAAAACAAACTTTAGAAAGATTGCTTCGCTTGTTGTAATCTCAACTTTTCTTTTCTCTTGTAGTAATGATCCTGTAATTGAAAATAATGAATTGAGTTATTTAACGTCTGATAAAATTGAATTTGGGAAGTATATTGCTAATTCGATAAAAAGTTCTAATGGAATCAGTTTGTTTAAAGACAATAAATTTAAAGATCAAAACGAGGTGTTGCTTACAGAAGTATTCAATTCTTTAAACATTAAAAATAGTGAGGAGTTTATTTCTCCAGAAATAAAAAAAGAAGGAATTTTAGAATGCTTTGTTTATAATCAAGAAAAGATGAATTCAAACTTTTTAAATGATTTGCAAATTCTTTTCGTACCAATAGATGATAATGTTGAAAAACTTGAAGGTGTAGATATTAATGGAAATAAAATAACAGTTAATGCACTAACACCAAGTGATAAACCAATGCTTTTTATTGATCAACATGGTAAATTTGAATTTCAAAAAAACATGAAATTATTCAATGAAGAGTTAAAGAAAAGAGGCTTAGATTATAAATTAACAAATAATATTTCTAGTCAATCTACAGCTGTAGACTTCAATAAAATTGATTCAATAAAACTATCTGATGTAGAAGAACCGTGGTTTAAAGGAAATCCAGAAATTTATGCTATTGTTTTTAATTTTGATAAAAACTTTAACGATCCTTCAGTTCCACCTCTTAGAGTTTTACAAATGCCATATATCAAGAAAAAAGATGTTTTATACACACCAGAACAACCCTTTGTTTTTTGGAACGAACATACAAGAAATGCTGCAACTATGATTATCATGGAAGAAGATTCAGGTTTTGATTATGCAGCGGTTATTAATATTGTTGTTCAAGCAATCGGAACAGGAGTAACACTTGGAACAGGAGATGTAGTTTGGACACCATTTGTGGTAAATACAGTAACATCTGTTTTAGATGCAATAAAAGGTAGTTGGTCACAAGATTCAGACGATGAAATAGATCAATATTATATTATTAGAAAAGAAAATGTAACACAATTAAAAAAAGGAGCAAGTAATAATGCCTCAATCACTTATTCTTTTGAAACATTATAAAAATAACAATCAAAATTATTTTAAAAACACATTGTAAAAGATGTGTTTTTCTTTTTATGTAAAATATTGATTAGTTGCTAATTATATCTTTGTTTGCTTTTGAAAAGAGACTATTATGGCTTAATTTCTTAAAAAAATAAAAACAAAATCATAAATAACACCAAAAACGATTATTTACTACTTTTTTTTAACGCTATATTAACATCGTAGTCCTAAATTAATTTTCAATTTTGAATTGTTAAATTTTTTTTGAAAATTTGAAGCAAAATTATATGATAATGGAAGAAAATACCGCTACTTTAGACATTCGCGCAATTAATGAAAAAATCGAAAGAGAAAGTGCCTTTGTAGATTTACTCACAATGGAAATGAATAAGGTGATTGTTGGACAAAAGTATATGATTGAAAGATTGCTTATAGGTCTTTTAGGACAAGGACATATCTTGTTAGAAGGTGTTCCTGGTTTAGCTAAAACATTAGCAATTAATACTCTTTCTCAAGCTGTTCAAGGTTCTTTCAGTAGAATTCAATTTACACCAGATCTTTTACCTGCGGATGTTGTAGGTACAATGATTTATAACGTAAAGGCAAATGACTTTACAATTAAAAAAGGACCTGTTTTTGCAAACTTTGTATTAGCCGATGAAATTAACCGTGCCCCAGCAAAAGTACAATCAGCTTTGTTAGAAGCTATGCAAGAAAAACAAGTTACAATTGGAGACGAAACATTTAAATTAGATAAGCCATTCTTAGTAATGGCAACTCAGAATCCAGTTGAACAAGAAGGAACTTACCCACTTCCAGAAGCACAAATGGATCGTTTCATGCTAAAAACAGTGATAGATTATCCAAAAATGGAAGACGAAAGACTAGTTATTCGTCAAAATTTAGCTGGAGAATATGCAAAAGTAAATCCGGTTGTGTCTGTTGAACAGATTATTAGAGCACAGCAAGCCGTACGTGAAGTATATATGGATGAAAAAATTGAAAAATATATTTTAGATATTATTTTTGCAACACGTTATCCAGAGAAATATAAATTGGAAAATTTAAAACCTTTAATTAGCTTTGGAGCATCTCCTCGTGGAAGTATCAATTTAGCTGTTGCAGCAAAATGTTATGCCTTTATAAAAAGGAGAGGATATGTCGTTCCTGAAGATGTTCGCGCTGTAGTTCACGATGTTTTACGTCATAGAATAGGTATTACGTATGAAGCAGAAGCAGAAAACATTACTTCAATAGACATCATCAATAAGATTGTTAATGAAGTGGAAGTGCCTTAATATTAGTAAACAGTAACAGTATGCAGTTTTGCAATAATACTGAACACTTTTAACTGAAGACTGAATACTAAAACAAATGGATACAAAGGAAATTCTAAAAAAAGTTCGAAAAATTGAAATCAAAACCCGAAGATTAAGTAATCATATCTTTTCGGGTGAATATCACACATCCTTTAAAGGAAGAGGAATGACCTTTTCGGAAGTTCGTCAATATCAATATGGAGATGATGTGAGAGCAATTGATTGGAACGTTACAGCACGTTATAATGAACCTTATATAAAAGTTTTTGAAGAAGAAAGAGAATTAACAATGATACTCATGGTAGATTGTAGCGGTTCTGAAAGTTTTGGAACAACAAATCAATTTAAAAGTGAAATTGTTACAGAAATTGCAGCCACACTAGCTTTTTCATCAACTCAAAATAACGATAAAGTAGGGTTAATTTTATTTTCTGATGGAATAGAACTATATATTCCACCTAAAAAAGGAAAATCTCATGTTTTGCGAATTATTCGTGAACTAATTGAGTTTAAGCCCAAGAGTAAAAAGACAGATTTAGCACAAGCTCTAAAATTTTTATCTAGCATCATGAAGAAAAAAGCAATTGTTTTTTTAATCTCAGATTTCATGGTAAAAGAATACGAGCAAACATTGAAAATTGCTTCTAAAAAGCATGATGTAACAGGTATTAGAGTTTTTGATAAAAGAGAAGAAGCAATTCCAAACTTGGGAATTGTAAATATGTTAGATGCGGAAACAGGAGAAACATTTTTAGTAGATACAAGTGCTAAGACTGTTCGAATGAATTATGAAAAATATTATAAAGAAAATGTAAAGTATTTTACTGAAACTTTCTCAAAATGTGGTTCAGGAACAGTAAGTTCAAGAGTCGATGAAAATTATGTAAAAAAACTTTTAGGTTACTTTAAAGCAAGAAATTAAGATGTTGAAAAAAATAAATATAATTTTTTATCTATTAATTAGTTCGTTTGCTTTTTCGCAATCGATACAGTCAACAGTCGATTCTACTCAAATTAAGATTGGATCACAATTTAATTTAACAATAAAAGCGAATGTTTCTAAAAATGATAAAGTAGTCTTTCCAGAAAGTCCATTTTTTGGACAATTGGAAGTTTTAGAGTCATATCCTGTAGATTCAATTAAAAACAACGATAAGCTTGAATTAATAAAAAAATATGGATTAACTCAATTCGATTCTGGTCGATATGTAATTCCACCACTTCAAGTTATTATTAATAATAAAACAACACGTACAGATTCTTTTGCTATAGTTGTTAATAATGTAGTAGTAGATACAACAAAGCAACAAATGTATGATATTAAGTCAATTATACATGTTGATAAACCAACAGATTATTTTTGGTTATATGTTATATTTGGAATTATATTAATACTTGCTATAGGATATATTGCATATTTATTAATTAAGAAGAAACAAGTAAAAAAAAATGAGGAAGAAGCTATTCTTTACGCTTCACCTATAGAAAAAGCACTAGCACAATTACAAAGTTTAGAAGGAAAAGAATTGTGGCAAAAAGGAGAAACGAAAGCATATTATTCAGAATTGACAGACATTACCAGATATTACCTTGAAGAAGCTGTTGAAATTCCAGCAATGGAAAGTACCTCAAATGAATTATTTGAAACACTTAAAAACACTGTTAAAAGGAGAAAAATTAAATTAAGTCAAGATATTTTAGATAAATTTAAAAGAGTAATGTCTAATGCTGATTTAGTAAAATTTGCTAAATCAAAACCATTGGATTTTGAAATTGAGAATGATAAAAAAATGGTTGATGCTTTCTTAATGTCATTAGATAAAGCAATTCCAAGAACTGAAGAAGAAACAGAAAATTTATTTACAGAAGAATTAAAACGAAAAAAAGAACATTCTCAAAAGCTAAAACGATTATTTATTCCAATATCCTTAGTTTTGTTTTTGTTGCTATTAGGAGCGGTTTTTATAGGTATAACAAAAGGAACAGATTACGTAAGAGAAAATTGGCTTGGGCATAATGCAAAATCATTGTTAAATGAAGAATGGGTAACTTCTGAATATGGAGATCCAGCAATTATAATTTCAACACCAAAAGTTTTAAACCGAATTAATGATGAACGTATCCAAAATAACCTTCCTTCACATGTGAAAGCTATTGCAAACTTTACTTATGGAAGTTTATTAGATAATTTTTCTATTGCATTAGCAACAACTGCATTTAAAGATACTACTTCAGTAGATTTAGATAGAATTGTTGAGGTTAAATTAAAACAAATGGAATTGTTAGGTGCAAAAAACATTACCGTTAAGAATGAAGATTATGAAGATGCTAAAGGGTTAACAGGTAAAAAAGCATATGGTACATTTACTGCAATGAATCTTATAGAAAAAGAAGATCAACAAATGAATTATGAAGTATTAGTTTTTTCACAACCAGGAGGATCACAAGAACTTTTACTAATCTATAAAAATGATGATGAATATGCACAACAAATTATGGAAAGAGTAATAAATTCAGTTGAACTTAGAAAAACTACAGAAAAATGAAAAATGTAACATTCTTACATCCTGAGTTTTTTTGGCTGTTTTTGCTATTACCATTAGCAATAGGTTGGTTTATATATTCTAAAAAAAAGCAAACAGCTACTATTAAAATGAGTACGTTAGCACCATTTAAGAATAATAGAACACTACTTTCAAGATTAAAACCATTGCTTTTTGTATTAAGAATATTAGGGCTGTCAACAATTATAGTTGCTTTAGCAAGACCAAGAAGTGTAGATGTAACAGCAAAATCAAGAACAACGAGAGGAATTGATATTGTAATGGCTCTTGATGTTTCGGGAAGTATGTTGGCAAAAGACTTAAAGCCAAATAGACTTGATGCGTTAAAAAGAGTAGCATCAACATTTATTGAAGATAGGGTTAATGATAGAATTGGATTAGTTGTTTATGCAGGAGAAAGCTATACCAGAACACCTGTAACTTCAGACAAAACAGTTGTTTTGCAATCATTAAAAACAGTAGAATATGACGATTCTATTATTGCAGATGGAACAGGAATTGGCGTAGGATTAGCAACAGCAATTAATAGATTAAAAGATAGTAAAGCAAAAAGTAGAATTATTATTCTTTTAACAGACGGAGTTAATAATTCAGGAACAATAGATCCAAGAATGGCAGCCGATATAGCAAAGCAATATGGAATAAAAGTATATACAATAGGTATTGGCACAAACGGAATGGCTCCTTTTCCTTACGCAAAAGATGCAAATGGACGATTTTTATTTAGAAATATGCAAGTAGAAATTGATGAAGGACTAATGAAAGAAATTGCAAAAACAACTGATGGAAAGTATTTTAGAGCCACAAGTAATAAAAAATTAGAAGAAATTTATTCTGAAATCAATAAACTAGAAACAACCGAAGTAGAGGAAAAAAAATACTTTAATTATGATGAAAAATTCAAACCTTTTATTTGGTTTGCTTTCGGATTATTATTAATTGAGATTATCTTACGAAACACTGTTTTTAGAGGATTTGTTTAAAAAAAATAAAAATGTATCATAAGTTAGAAGAACCTATATTGTTATACTTGTTGTTATTGATTCCATTATTAATAGCATTGTTCTTGTTTCAGGTATATTGGAAAAAGAAAAAGCAAAAAGAATTTGGAGATTTAGAATTAATAAAGCAATTAAGCCCAACAAAATCTCGTTTTAAACCTGTTTTAAAATTTGTAACCATACTTTTAGCGCTAACAGGACTTATTTTGGCTTTGGTTAATCCAAAAATTGGAACTAAAATGGAAACAGTCAAAAGACAAGGAATTGATATTGTTTTCGCTCTAGATATTTCTAAAAGTATGCTATCAGAAGATATAGCCCCAAGTAGATTAGAAAAATCAAAACAATTAATTAGTCAAATAATTAATAGTCTTGGTAACGATAGAATTGGAATTGTAGGTTATGCGGGAAGTGCATATCCTGTTTTACCAATGACTACCGATTATAGCATAGCTAAAATGTATCTTCAAAATATGAATACTAATATGTTATCGTCTCAAGGAACAGCATTGAACGATGCAATTAATTTAGCAACAACATACTTTGATGCTGTTGATACTAGTAAATTAATTATATTAGTTTCTGATGGAGAAGATCATGGAGATGGAGCAAATGAAGCAAGTGAAATTGCTAAAGAAAAAGGAATTAAAATTATAACAATAGGAGTTGGAACAGTTAATGGAGGTACAATTCCAATAAAAGCAGATAATGGAGTTATAGCAGAATATAAAAAAGATAATAATGGGGAAGTAGTTATTACAAAACTAAATCCAACAATATTAGAAAACATTGCAAAAAATACTAATGCAGTTTATATAGAAAATAGTAATACAAAACAAGTAGTAGAACAGGTTAAAAATGTATTAGATAATATTGAAAAAACAGAATTTGAATCGCAAGAAATAGCAGAGTATCAAACACAATATCAATGGTTTATTGGAATTGCATTTTTCTTATTGTTTCTAGATATTTTCTTTTTAGAAAGAAAAACATCATGGTTGCAAAGATTAAATTTATTTAATGAAAGGTAATATGAAAAGGATAATTATAACAATAGTTTTATTTACATCAACTTTGTTTTTTGGTCAGAATAAAGACAAAAACTTATTTAATGGAACAGAATCATTTGATGGGAAAAGTTATACAAAAGCTGAGAGTAACTTTAGAGTTTCTCAATCAAATAATGAAGAAAAAAAAGCAGTAGCAAATTATAATTTAGGAAACAGTATTTATAGACAAAATCAACCAAGTGAGGCAAAGTATAAATACTTAAATGCTATTGAAACTTCAAAAACTAAAGAAGAAAAACACAAAGCATTTCATAATCTGGGGAATACTTTTATGTTAGAAGAAAACTATGCTGCTGCTGCTGAAGCTTATAAAAATGCTTTACGAAATAATCCTAATGATGAAGAAACACGTTATAACTATGCTTTAGCAAAGAAAAAACAAAAAGAAAATCCACCTAAAAAGAACGATAAAAATAAAGATAAGGACAAAGATCAGAATCAACAAGATAAAGACAAAAAAGAAGATAAAGGAAATAATCAGGATAAAAAAGACAAAGAAGATAACGGGAAAGACAAAGACAAAAAAGATTCTGATAAAGGAGATAAAGACGATAAGAAAAAAGAAGGAGACGATAAGAATGATAAACAAGATGGCGATAAAAAAGAAGACCAAAACGGAAACCCTAAACCATCTGGAGTAAATAAACAGCAAATAGAAAACCTACTTAATGCGGTTGATAATGCTGAGAAAAAAATTCAGGACAAGTTAAATGCAAAAAAAGTAAAAGCCAGACCATCAACAAATGAAAAAGATTGGTAAGATGAAAAACCTTTTTGTAATAATCGTACTTTTTATTCAAACAATGCTTCTTTCTCAAGAAGTTAAGTTTGAAGCTAGTTCTCATAAAACATCTTATGCCTTAAACGAAAAGATTCGTATAATATTTTCAATAAATAACGAAGGAGATAATTTTGTTCCACCTTCTTTCGAAAATTTTAGAGCACAAGGACCTATAATCAATAAAGGAGGAGAAACATCTATCGTGATTACTAATGGACAAGCTGTAACAAGACGAGTTATACAAACACAAATAATTTACTATTTAACACCATTAAATCAAGGAAAATTTACAATTGCTCCAGCCTCAATAGAATATGAAGGAAAAATATTTAAATCAAATCCGATAACATTTACAATAACCGAAGCACGAGAAGTTCCTAAAGATCCAAATAGCCCTGATTATATAGCAGGAGAAGGAATTCATCTTGTGTCTGAAGTTTCAAAATCTAATCCTTATATAAACGAGCCTGTCACAATCGTTTATAAGCTATATTTCGATCCAAATTTCAGATTGCGTAACTTTGAAGAAAGAGAATCACCAAAATATAAAGGATTTTGGAGTCAAAATATTGAAGTTAAAGATTTACAGCCAGAATTAGTTACTTATAATGGACAACAATATGGAATGATTGTTCTAAAAAGAGCAGTTTTATATCCTTTAGAACAAGGAGATAAAGAAATAGAACCATTAACCATTTCATTAGAAGTAAACGTGCCAAAAAGAGAACAAATAGGCTCTTTTGTACGTTCTATTTACGTTCCAACTACTAAAAATGTTTCCACAGGTGTAAAGAAAATAAAAGTTAAAGGATTTCCAGAAGAAGGAAAACCTCTTAGTTTCACAGGTGCTGTTGGAAAATTTGATTTTTCAGTAAAACCATCAAAAGAAGAATTAAAAAGCGGAGAATCATTAAATTTAGAAATAAGCGTATCAGGTAATGGAAATTTAAAATTATTTAACTTACCAAAACCAGAGTTTCCTAGTGTTTTTGAAGTGTTTGATCCAGAACATAAAGAGCAAGTAAATGTTCCACTTTCAGGAATGAATGGAAGTATCTCTGATAATTATACAATTATTCCTCAATTTAAAGGAAAATACACAATAAAACCAATTGAATTTTCATATTTTGATTTAAAAACAAATTCATATAAAACAGTTACTTCCGAAGAAGTTACAATTAACGTATTGGATAATCCAAATTTTACATCTACTCAAAATAATCCAACAGATACAAGCAAACAAAAAGTTGTAAAAAGTATAAATTTCCAATTTATAAAGCTGAAATCAGAATTTGCAGAAGTTAGCAAAAAAGATTTTTTAGGAACAAAACTATTTTACGCTCTTTTATTTGCACCTTTTTTAATAGTGCCAATAATAATTTTGGTTAGAAAGAAAAAAGAAGCAATTGACGCAGATGAATTTGGAAATAAAATAAGAAGAAATAATAGACTAGCAAAAAAATACCTTTCAGAAGCTAAAAAACAAAAAGGAAATAAAGTGCCATTTTATATGGCTATGGAAAAAGCATTGCATAATTTCTTGAAGGCAAAATTACACATTGAAACATCGGAAATGAGTAAAGAAAACATTCAAGAATTATTAGAAAATAAAGCAGCAAGTAACGAAACAATAAGTCAATTTATTGCATTAATGAATGATTGTGAATTTGCACGCTACGCACCTTCTTCAAATGTTACAATGCAACAAGATTTTGAAAAAGCAGTATTAGTAATCTCTGATTTAGAAAAGCAATTATCATAAAAGATGAAAAAGATAGTTTATATTATTATTTTATTATCCAATCTCCTTTTTGCTCAAGAAGAAGTAAAAAAGCAGTTTGACCTTGCGAATGAGCTTTATAGAAAAGAAAATTATGCAGAAGCTATAAAGAAATATGAAAACATTTTAACAAAAAACAAGGTAGAATCAGCAGAATTATATTTTAATTTAGGAAATTGCTATTATAAGTTAGGAGAAATAGCACCATCAATTTATAATTTTGAAAAATCATTACTTTTAAATCCAGACGATGAAAGTGTTAAAACAAACTTGTCTTTTGCTCAAAAAACTGCAATTGATGACATAAAAGTAATACCAAGCGTTGGTTTTTCAAATTTTGTATATAAAGTTACATTATGGTTTCATTATGACATTTGGGCATGGATTTCAATTAGCCTATCAGTATTATTCTTAATCTCGTTTCTAGGATATTATTTTTCTTCAACAACAATGATTAAGAGAATATTTTTTCTTGGAATGTTTGTATGTTTAGGATTACTATTATTTTCCATAACATCTGCTTTCTTGCAAAAACGATTTACAAAAATCATTAGACCAGCAATTATTTTTGAAGAAGTTGTAAATGTAAAATCAGAACCAAAAAATAGTTCAGAAAACGTATTCACACTTCATGAAGGAACAAAAGTTTATGTGAAAGAAACCTTAGACAATTGGAAACGAATTGAATTAACAGACAAAACAGAAGGTTGGATAAAAAAAGAAGCGATTAAAGAATTGAAGGATTAGGATTATTTTCTATTTTTGAGTCTATTGAAAATAGATTTACATGAATATAGCACTTTGGGAAGAAATTAAAAAATTCGATTTCGATTTTCCTCTTTCAGAATATGGTTTTTCTACTCGTTTGGCTTACGAAAATGAATGGACAACATTTTTCACTCAAAAAGCTATTGAAGAATATAAGAAATTCATGTATTTGGCTGCTACTTCTAATCAAATGGTTTCTCCTTCAGAAATTGTAGATATTGTTTGGCATCAACATTTGATTTTTACTCAATCTTATAAAGAGTTTGGAGATATCCTAGGTAAAAAAATTGAACACATTCCTTCCACTCATAATAGAGAAGAAATAGATAAATTCTTGGCTGCTAAAAAACGCACTAAAGAATTATATGAGAGTGTTTTTGGAGATCAGCCTAAAGAATTTTGGGAATATAATACCTTTGTTGAAGCTTTAGAAATTGAAAAATCAAAACGAGATATTACTTTTTATTCCTCTTTGTCAATTCCCTTAGTGTTAATATTTGTACTATTGTTTCGTTTATTCCTTTACGATTTATACGTGTCTATCGATAATCCTTATTTTGTGTTGTTTTTTATTTTAGTAAGTGTTGCTACATTTTTAGGGCTACATTTTTATAATACGGATAAGTTGTATCGTAAATTGAGTGATACACCAAATGTAATATTGAAAAATTTAACACCAAGTGAATTAATTTACATTGAATCAGGTCAATTAAAAATGATTGTTCATGGTTATGTAAACTATTTGGTAGTTAATAAAAATTTGAAAGTAGAAACTAAAGATAGCATTAAATTGATTAACGCAAACATAGATAATTCAAACCCTATTTTTAAATCTGTATTAGATTGCTTTAAAGGAAAACAAACCATGTCTTATAAAGAACTCTTAGAAACGTTGATTGATAAACCCATTATTAATAAAGCTTCAAGAGCTGCTTCATCAATAACAAAAACGTTTGTAAATTCAAAAATAGTACTTGATTTATATAAAGTTAATCTTATTGCCCTTTCTAGTATAATGGTTTTTGGATTAACAAGAGTATTCATTGGTTTTATTAGAGGGAAAGAAGTCATTTATATAGTTATATTAAATGCAATTTTTTTGTTTTTTGCATTATACTTTTTAAGATCATTTTCTAAAAAAGCTATAAATAAAATAATTGTAAATTATTTTAAGGAAAGGATTATTCCTTTAAATAAATCAAATTATAATAACTGGGAATGGAACTATTTTATAATTGGAACAGCTTTGTTATCTGTTTCATTTATGCCTATTGTTCAAACATATTCTGGAAATAATAATAATTTTGGTTGTGGCTCTAGCTGTGGAAGTTCTTGTGGTTCAAGTTGTGGAAGCTCTTGCGGAGGAGGTTGTGGAGGTTGTGGAAGTTGATTTTATAATAATAAGAAAATTAATTGTTTTCTTCTGTGTTTTCAACTTTCGACTTTGAACTTAAATCAGTATACCATTCCTCTATCTTTGGATATAAAAAAGCAGAGATTTCTTTTGTAGGATTATAAAAAATAGATTTATCTAACGTTTCTTGTTTTACCAATGTATTATTAATGTTGATTTTTTCAAATAATAAAATTACAATACTTAACAATAAAAGGGTTTTTAAAGCACTAAAAAAAGCTCCTGCTAATTTATTAATCCAACCTAGATAAGCAAAATCGGCTATTTTAGTCAATAACTTTGCAGAAAGATGAATTAGTGCTACAACTAAGATAAAAGTTAAAGCAAAAGCGGTTATTTCAATATATTTAGGATCCCAACTTACCTTGGTTTCTAAAATATTTTTTACTAAATAAGAAAACTTAATAGCAGCAAATATTCCAGTAACTAAAGCAATCAAAGAAGCGAGCTCTACAAAAAGGCCATTTTTAATCCCTTTATATAAAGCATAACACAATAAAACAGTAAAAATAATATCAATAAAACTCATTCTAAAAAGAAAATAGATTAAAGAATAAAGATAATAGAAATTATTTAAAACCAAATTTCAGCTTTATCTTTGTCAAAACTAAAATTAACACAAAGTGAAAGTCTTGTATCTTTCATCTTTGTTTTTTAATCTATATATAAAGAAATGTCAAGAGACGAACAATTAAAAGAACGTTGGGAAAGCGTTGTCAAAATATTATCAGATAAATTTGCAGACGGAGAAGAATTAGATTTAGATGGAATTATATATTTAATCGGTATTCAAGAACTAGGTAAATTTAAACAAGAATTTAAAAAAGATGAAAAAGTAAATCTAATGCATATTGCTATTTGTCGATTATTAGAACCTTACGGATATTACGAATTTGAATATTTTGATAACGACGGTTGGCCACATTATAAAGTAAAAGAAGAATTGCCAGTACTAAAAGCAGGAGAACAAACTGTATTAATGAAAGATGCTATTGTGAATTATTTCCTTGATAGCGAGTTAATTGACTAATTTGTAACTGTAAACTGTAAAATGAAAATAGATAAGTTTGTATTAGCTATTATAGCAATAGTTCTTTTAGCCTATCTTTTTCCACAGTTGGGTGCAAAAGACAGCGAGATTCCTTTAGATTTAATAGGAAGCATAGGTATTGCTTTGATTTTCTTCTTTTACGGATTAAAATTGCATCCTGATAAAATTAAAAGTGGACTAAAGAATTGGAAATTGCATGTTTTGGTTCAGTTGTCTACTTTTTTATTGTTCCCAATTCTAGTACTGGTTTATAAGCCCTTTATAACTTCAGAAAATCAAGAAATAATTTGGCTAGCTTTTTTATTTTTAGCAGCTTTGCCTTCAACCGTTTCTTCTTCAGTTGTAATGGTTTCAATGGCTAATGGTAATATTCCAGCAGCAATTTTCAATGCTAGTATTTCAGGATTAATTGGAATAGTAATTACACCACTTTGGATGGGATTGTTTTTACAACAAGCTTCAACCGATTTTGATTTAGGTGTAATCTATATCAAATTAGCAACAGAAATTCTTTTACCAGTTATTTTAGGTCTTAGTTTACAACGATTTTTCGGAAAATATGCTGCAAAATATAACAAGCAATTAACCTTATTTGATAAGTCGATTATCTTATTAATTATTTATAAAAGTTTTGCAGAATCTTTTGAGGAAAATGTATTTACATCGGTTAAAATAGTAGATTTAGTATTGATTTTTACGATAGATATATTGCTCTTTTTTGTGGTGTATTCTTTAATTGGATTTTTTTCTAAAAAACTCCATTTTAACAAAGAAGACCAAATAACAGCACAGTTTTGTGGAACCAAAAAATCATTGGTTCATGGAACAGTATTCTCAAAAATTTTATTCCCTTCAACTATTTCTACAGGAATTATTCTTTTGCCTTTAATGTTATTTCACGCGACTCAAATTTTTATTATTAGTGTAATAGCCTCCAAATTAGGAACAAGAGAAAAAAGTTAGATTTTTTATAGATTTTCTATAGAAACTGACAAACTTTAGAATTAAATCAAAACAAAAAAATTTAATTTGTAAATTTGCAGTCCATTTTAAGATTTGCGATGATAGACAAGATTAAAAATCATATTGAAGAAGCCAAAGCTTTTCATACTGATAGTAAAGAGAAACTAGAAGAATTCCGTATCAAATATTTAGGAAGCAAAGGCTTGCTAAGAGAGTTGTTTGCTGATATGAAAAATGTTCCAAATGAAATGCGAAAAGATTTTGGATTAATTGTCAATCAGTTAAAAAACACTGCGGAAGATAAAGTCGCTGCTATTCAAGAACAATTAGAAAGCAAAGAAGTTGTAAAAGGGATTTATGGAGATGTAACACGTCCAGGTGAGCCTATAAACATTGGCTCTCGTCATCCTATTTCTATTGTAAAAAATCAAATTATTGATATTTTTTCGAATGTAGGTTTCAATGTATCAGAAGGACCAGAAATTGAAGACGATTGGCACAATTTTACCGCATTAAATTTGCCAGAATATCATCCAGCTAGAGACATGCAGGATACTTTCTTTATTCAGACTAATCCTGATATTTTACTACGTACACATACTTCATCAGTGCAAGTACGTTATATGGAAAACAATCAACCACCTATCAGAACTATTTCTCCAGGGCGTGTTTTTCGTAATGAAGATATATCATCACGGTCACATTGTATTTTTCATCAAGTGGAAGGTTTATATATTGACAAAGATGTTTCATTTGCCGATTTAAAACAAACGTTGTTGTATTTCACTAAAGAAATGTTCGGAAAATCTAAAATTAGATTAAGACCTTCTTATTTTCCATTTACTGAACCAAGTGCTGAGGTAGATATTTATTGGGGATTAAATAATGAAATCGATTATAGAATCACAAAAGGAACAGGTTGGTTAGAAATTATGGGTTGTGGAATGGTGGATCCAAATGTTCTAAAAAATTGTAATATTAATCCAGACGAATATACTGGTTTTGCTTTCGGAATGGGAATAGAGCGTATCGCAATGTTGTTATATCAAATTGGCGATATTCGTATGTTTTATGAAAATGATGTGCGTTTCCTAGAGCAATTTAAATCAAGCTTATAATAAATAAAAAAATAATTTTAAGTCGAAAGTTAACACTATAATGGTTTTGCTTTCGGCTTTTAACATTAATAATATGAAAAAAGACATAGAAATTCCAAAAGTAGAAAACGTACATATCGTTGCTATACGAGAGTGGAATGACGATTTTCAGGAAGATTGCTGGTATGCTTATTTATTAAATGCAACAAACGAACCTTTAGAAATGGCAATGATAGTTTCTAGAGCTTACGGGCTAATAAATGGGGAAAACCGGAATACATCATCACTTAGACATGCTTTTGCAAAAGTAGAACCACAAAGTGCTGTTAAAATAGAATTCTTAGAAAATAATGTGTTACAATTAAACAATGAGTTTTTAGTATCGTATTTTTTAAACAATAAAATGTTTGATAAGAAATTTATTTTTAAAGTCAACGGAATTAATGAAAAAGCACAATCAGACTTACCTGCGATTAATAAACGTGGTGTAATGGCAATATAAAATTTTTATAATTCATAAAAAATCCTCAATTTTAAGGTCTAAATAAACCTATAAAATGAGGATTTTTCTTTTTTCTATACTTTTTATTACAAGTACTGTTTTCTCACAAGATTTTGCTAAACATGTAAATCCGTTTATTGGAACTGGCGGACACGGTCATACATTTCCTGGCGCAACAGTTCCTTATGGAATGGTACAACTATCACCTGATACTCGAATAGATGGTAGCTGGGATGGTTGTAGTGGTTATCATTATTCAGATAATTTAATATATGGATTTTCACATACACATTTAAATGGAACAGGTGTTTCTGATTATGGTGATATTATGTTAATGCCAACTATGGGTGAACCTTCATTTGATAATAAAATCTATTCTTCTACTTTTTCTCATGATAACGAAAGAGCTTCTGCCGGATTTTATAGCGTAACATTAGACAAACACAATATAGATGTCCGACTTACTACTTCAACACGAGTGGGTTTTCATGAATATACTTTTAATGAGAATGGTCAAGCTAATATTATTCTGGATTTGAATCATCGTGATAAATTATTAGAAGGAAGAATACGAATTATTGATGATAAAACTATTGAAGTTCTGAGAAGGAGTGAAGCGTGGGCTCGCGACCAATATGTGTATGCCAGAATTGAATTTAATGTGCCTTTAGTTATCAATAAAGAAAAGACAAATTATAAAAGCGAAGAAAAAATTTATGAAGGTGTCGAATTAGCATTGAGTTTTTCTAAACAAGTTAAAAAAGGAGAGAAGATTTTAGTAAAAGTATCACTTTCACCAACAAGTTACGATGGTGCAAAACTAAATAGTTCAGAAATTAAACATTGGGATTTTGGAAAAATTAAAAAAGAAGCAGAGTCACTTTGGAATAAAGAATTGTCAAAAATTGAAGTAACTTCAAATGATAAAGACAAATTAGCTATTTTTTATACAGCCTTATATCATACTATGATGCAACCAAATATAGCTCAAGATTTAGATGGAAAATATAGAGGACGTGATAATAAAATTCATACAGCAGAAGGATTTGATTATTACACTGTTTTTTCGCTTTGGGATACGTTTAGGGGAGCACATCCATTGTATACATTGATTGATAAAAAGCGAACGTCAGATTATATTAATACATTCATTAAGCAATATGAACAAGGAGGACGATTACCTGTTTGGGAATTAGCCTCAAACGAAACCGATTGTATGATAGGTTATCATTCTGTTTCAGTAATTGCAGATGCTATGGTTAAAGGTATTAAAGGGTTTGACTATGAAAAAGCTTTTGAAGCTAGTAAAGCTTCAGCTATGAGAGACGTATTAGGTTTAGAAGCCTATAAGAAAAATGGATTTATTTCAATAGATGATGATCATGAAAGTGTATCTAAAACGGTTGAATATGCTTATGATGATTGGTGTATTGCTCAAATGGCAATGCTTTTAGGAAAACAACAAGATTATCAGTATTTCATGAAACGTTCTCAATCATGGAAAAATCTTTTTGACTCGGAGATTGGATTTATTCGACCAAAGAAAAATGGAGGTTGGGATAAACCTTTCAATCCAAGAGAAGTTAATAATAATTTTACGGAAGGTAATGCGTGGCAATATACGTTTTTTGTACCACAAGATATTAAAGGAATGATTGAAGCGTATGGAGGAAATGAAAAATTTGAAAGAAAGTTAGACGAAATGTTTAATAGTGAAAGTAAAACTACAGGAAGAGAGCAAGTAGATGTTACAGGGTTAATAGGACAATATGCACATGGTAATGAACCAAGTCACCACATGGCTTATTTGTATAATTATATTGGTAAGCCAGAAAAAACAAAAGAAAAAGTCCATTATATTTTAAATGAATTCTATAAGAATACTCCAGATGGACTTATAGGTAATGAAGATTGTGGACAAATGAGTGCTTGGTATGTTTTAAGTTCAATGGGAATTTATTCAGTTACTCCTGGAAATACTGAATGGAGTAAGACAACACCTTATTTTGATAAGGCAAAAGTCAATTTTGAAAATGGAAAACAGCTTACAATTACTAAAAAAGGAATGAAAGGTTATTTGAAAGAATTGTTGGCAAAATATGAAGAGGAAAAAATAAATAAAATAATTCCAGTTCCAGTTATTGAAGCACAAAGTAAATCGTTTAAAGAAAAAATGATGATTGAGATATTTTCTCAAAATCCAAATGATGAAATTTTCTATCTTTTTCAAGATGCAAGTTCAGGAAAGCCTGCTTGGATGAAATATACAAATTCCATAGAAATTTCATCATCTGAAAAAATTCAAGCTTATGTTAAAAGAGGTGCAGAATATAGTAATCCAGTTTCAGCTCAATTCTTCAAAAAACCAAACAATTATACTATCGATATTAAATCAAAGTATAATCCGCAGTATCATGCTGGTGGAGCAGAAGGCTTGATAGATGGAATTTTTGGAAATGAAAATTGGCGAAAAGGAGAATGGCAAGGATATCAAAGTCAAGATTTCGAAGCTATAATTGATATGCAAAAAGAAACAAAAATCACAAAACTAGGTGCTAATTTTCTTCAAGACACACGTTCGTGGATTTTAATGCCTACAAAAGTGGAATTTTTCATTTCAAAAGACAATAAGAAATTTACTAAAATAGCTTCAATAGAGAATAGTACTGATCCAAAAGAATATGAAACGGTTATGAAAAACTTTTCTACTAAAGTGAAAACAAAAGCACGTTATATAAAAGTAAAAGCTTTTAATTTTGGTAAACTACCAGAATGGCATCAAGGTTTTGGTGGAGATGCTTTTATTTTTATAGATGAGATAATAACAAATTAATATTCTTTATTTACAATTGAATAGTACAACATTTTTTTCTTTCTCATCATGTTATGATTCTTATTTTTTTGTAAATAGTATATTTGTATTTCATTTACTAAATTCATTAAATGGCTGCTATTTCTAAATACACTTCCTTTAAATTATTATTGAGTTATTTATTGTTATTAGGATTAATGGCCTTTTCAGTTTGGTATTTATTTCAACAACAATCAAAGCTAAATAGACTATTAAAAACAGATACGATTGATGAAAATCAATTGGCTTATACAGAGTTAATTCGTGATATCTATCAAACAGATAACTTATCAAGAATTGCTTTACAAACAAAAACAAAAAAGAATATCGTTTCGTTTTTAAAAGAAAATGAAAAAATAATCTTAAAACTAGACACTCTAAAAACTAGTGTTTTAAAAAACGAATTAACGATTGTTGATTCCTTAAAGAGATATTTAAGAGACAAAGAATACAATGTGTTAAAATTATTAGACCTTCAAAACAAAAGAAGCGTTTCTGTTCCTATTAATCAAGTGGTAAAAAAAATAGAGAATATAGAATCTATAAAAGGAAAATTGAAAATTGAAAGTCTATTTAAGAATGCAAAAAACTTAACACCTTATCAAAGAAAAGTAGCTCAGGAATATGTTGATTATTTAAATAGCAATGTGCCAAAAGATGATACTAATACTATTTCTCATGAAGAAGCAGATTCTATTTTAACAGCTTCAAAAATTATTCTATTAGAATCTCAAAAAAGAAGAAGTCAGGAATCTATTGCAATAAAAAGCACAGAAGTAGAATTACTGAAAAACGAACTAGTAATTACTCAAAAATTATCAGATATAATATTAAAGCTTCGAGAAACAAGTGCTATTGCTCAAGAAAAAGTAAAAAAAGTAAAAATTGAAAATCAAGAAAATTCTTTAAGACTTTTAAGTATTGCGGCTATAATATGTTTAATACTTGTTGTTTTTTTCTTTATCCTTTTATCAACAGATTTTCTTAAAAATAAAAAATATAGGCAAGAATTAGAGTTACAAAAGCAGAAAACAGAAATTCTTTTAGAATCTAGAGAGCAGTTAATGGCATCTGTTAGTCATGATATTAAAACACCTCTACAGTCATTAATAGGATATAGTGCACAACTTCTAGAAAAAGAAAACCTATTTGAGAATAGAGAAAAACTGCTAAAAATAAAATCAGCAACACACTATATTGAACAATTAGTATTAGATTTATTAGATTATGTTAGAATGGAAAAAGGCAAAATAAAAGTCCTTTTTCAAGAATTTGAACTCAATGAACTTTTAGAAGAGACAGGTCAGAATATTGCTGATTTACATCAAAAAGAAACGGTAGATTTAAAATTTGAAATTGATGAAACCGAAGATTTGGTTTATTATGGAGATTATAATAAAATAAGACAAATTTTATACAATTTAATAAGTAATGCTTACAAATTTACACAGAATGGGAGTATAACAATTATTACTAAAATTGAAGATAATCGTCTTCTAATTGCTATAAAAGACACAGGAATAGGTATTGCATCAAATGCTTTCGAAAAAATATTTGACTCATTTACACAGGAAAACTCTGAAATTGAACTTTTATATGGAGGAACTGGTTTAGGGCTTTCAATATGTAAAAGATTATCAAATTTGTTAGAAGGAACAATTCATTTAGAAAGCGAATTAGGAGAAGGGTCGATATTTACAGTTAATTTGCCTTATAGAGAAAAAATAAAAGAAAATCTTAAAGAAGATATTGTGTTAACGAGTTGCCTTATTCTGGATGATGATATGTCTCAAATTCAACTTACAAAATCATTACTTCAACCATATTTTGAAAAAATTTATACTTTCTCTGACGGACATGAAGCATTAGCTTTCTGTGAAGAAGAACTGCCTACATTTGTTTTAACAGACATTCACATGCCAAAGATGAGTGGTTATTCCTTTTTAACTCAGCTTAGAAAGATTCCTTTTGCTCAAAATATAAAAGTTATTGTTTTAAGCGGACAATTGCCTTATGAAGAAGCAATTGAGTCTTCTTTTTCTTTTGATACTTTTTTAGCAAAACCATTTACTCCAAATCAACTTTTAAACGCAATATCAACTTTGTCAGGAAAAAAAATAGTTAAAATAGTAGAAAATGGAGATTCTTATAATGCTATTTTAAAAGCTTATTTAGGCGATAATGAGGAAGATATACGATTTTTTATAAAAAACTATATAAAAGAACTAACATCAGATATTGCATCTTTGGAAGAAGCAATAAAAAACAACGATGCAAATAAAATCACATCAGTATGTCATAAAATGCAAACTATGGTTGGTCAATTAGATAAAAAAGAATTACTTTCTTTATTAAATTTAATGGAAGAAAAACATAAAGAAGAAAATACCAATAGTCAAAACCAATTAGAGTCTGATTTTCAATTGCTTTTAACTAAATTAAACCAATTTAAAGAAAGCCTTACGTTAGTTTATACTGATTGATTTTATTGTATAATGTTTTTCTAGAAACACCTAAAAGCTCTGCTGCTCTTGATTTATTTCCTTTAGCAATTGATAAAGCATTTAAAATAGCAGCTTTTTCGGCTTCATCTTTTAATCCAAATTGAAAGTTATTTTCCTGATATTTAGATAAAGTTAATTCTTCGGGCAAACTTGAAGCTTCAATAGTGTTTTCAGCACTTAAGAGAGTTGCTCTTTTAATGTAATTTTGTAATTCCCTTAAATTTCCTGGCCAATTATATTGAAAAAGAATTTGTAAGGCTTCATCTGAAATTTTAGTAACATCTTTTTCCAGTTGTAACGCTGCTTTTTCTAAAAATAAATAGGCAAAAGACTCTAAATCTTCTTTTCTGTCTCGAAGAGAAGGAATTAATATGGAAAACTCATTTAATCGATGATATAAATCTTCTCTAAAAGAGCCATTTTCAACCGCCGATTTTAAGTTTTCATTTGTAGCAGATAATAATCGAATATCAATATCGATTTCTATATTAGAACCTATTTTTTTTATTTTTCGTTCTTGAATAGCACGAAGTAGCAAAACCTGATTTTCATAAGATAGATTTCCTATTTCATCTAAAAATAAAGTACCACCATTTGCAGCTTCAAAACAACCTATTTTGTCATTAACAGCTCCTGTAAAAGATCCTTTAATATGTCCGAAAAATTCACTTCCTGCAATGTCTTTAGGAATAGCACCACAGTCTACAGCAATAAAAGGACCTGTACATCGATTGCTTTTTTCGTGAATTGTTTTTGCGGCAACTTCTTTCCCTGTTCCATTTTCACCTGTAATTAATACAGATAGAGTAGTTGGAGCTACAAGATCAATATGTTTCTTTAATTTTATAGAAGCAATACCGTTTCCCCAATAAAAACCTGATTTTGGTTGTTCTTTTTTTTCTTTTTTTCTAGAAATAAAATCTTTTTTTCCAGAAGATAATATTTTTTGTAAAACCAAAAGAGCTTCTTCAGGTACAAAAGGTTTTGAGATATAATCGGCAGCACCCATTTTCATTGCTTTTACAGCAGTTTTAACATCTGCATAAGCCGTCATTAATATAAAAGGAGTGTCAATGTTTCGTTCTTTTAGGATAGGAAGTAATGATAGACCATCCTGATCTGGTAAGCGCAAATCGGAGAGAATGATGTCAAAAGAGTGAAATTCTAATTGTTCTATGGCTTCTTTCGCAGTAAAAGTTTGTACAACAGTGTAATCATTTCGTTTTAAAAAATGTAAAAGCATGTTGTTGAAAGTATTATCATCCTCAATGATTAATATCTTTGGCATTTGAATTTTTTTTTAAAAATAATTATTTTGTACTTATTATGACATAAAAGTAATATAAAAAAATGCTATCTCATTGAGATAGCATTTTTATGTAAAGAAAATTAATTTTTAATTACTCTTTTTCTAACCAATTTCCGTTTGCATCTACAAAAACAGTTTGTGTAATTTCACCTACTAATAGCTCTAATTTAAATTCTTTACTCTCATTAACAAATGCTTTTAGAACTTTTGCATCTTTAAAATCTTTCTTTACAGCTTCTTTAACTGCATCTGGTAATTCATCAACAGAAATTTCTTTATATCCTTCCTGAAGCTTGATAACTTCAATAGCTGTTGAATTAACGTCTGTCTTAGCGAATGTTGAAACTGTGGCAAATGCAAAAGCTGCCAATAAAACTACTTTTTTCATAACAATAATTTTTTTAATGATTACTAATGTTATATACAATTGAAAAAAATATGCCAAAAAAGAATAGTAATCACTAATTTTATTAATGCTTTGTTTTGTAGGGGTTTATGTTTTTTCCAATAGATCTGCAATGTGTAAAAGTCATTAAAATAAATGTTAAAATGTATATATTATACACAAATGTTTTTATTTCTTTATTGGAAATAATAAAGACCAAATTACAGAAATAACTAAAACACTTCCAACAACTAGTAATGATGTTAAAGAAGAGATATGGATAAAAGGAGCAATAATCATTTTTACACCTATGAACCCTAATATAAGTGCTAAACCATAATGTAAGCGACTAAACATATACATGAAATTAGCCAATAAGAAATAAAGCGAACGCAATCCTAAAATGGCAAAGATATTTGAAGTATAGAGAATAAAAGGATCATCAGGAGCAATAGCAAAAATAGCAGGAATACTATCTACGGCAAATAGTAAATCAGTAAATTCAATAATAGTTACTACAACTAATAATGGAGTTGCCATTTTTACACCATTTTCAATAGTGAAAAATTTATCACCATCAAATTTTGTACTAACTTTAAAAAACTTATGAACTAATTTTGATCCAGGGCTTTTAGAAAAATCCTTATCACCATCATCTTCACTATGACTAAACCACGATTTAAATCCAGCAACAATAAGAATAATACCAAAAATAGTAAGTAAATAATTGATTTTTACATCATATCCGAAGAGTGTCATTTCAGGTAAATAAGTGTAATTTAAAATCCAAACACCTGAAAAGATGAAAATAGCTCTAAAGATTAAAGCACCCAAAACACCCCAAAATAGAACTTTATGTTGTGATTCTTTAGCTACATTAAAATAACCAAAGACCAATATGAAAACAAATAAGTTGTCTACAGATAAAGCCTTTTCAATCCAATAAGCACCTTGAAATTGAGCAAATTTTTCAAAACCCATGTATTTATAAATGATTGCACTAAATCCCATGGCTAGTGAAATCCACAAAACAGACCAAAATGCAGCTTCTTTATTACTTATAGCATGACTTTTTTTATTTAAAACACCTAAATCGAGAAGTAACATTGCGATAATTACAATGGTAAAAACGGTTATAATAACAGGATGATTAATTAATGAGTCCATAATATGTTCAAATTTTTTGCGAATGTACTATCTATTTTTTACACCAAGAGAATTGTTTGTATGTTGCTGATTTTTAGTGCATTGTTTTTTTTGTGCGTAAAGCAAAAAAAATCTAAAATACTGAAATTCAATATTTTAGATTTTTTTTATAAAGAACGGTTAAAATATGTGTTTTTTAATTTAATTTTTCTGTAAGCTTTTTAAACTCTGCTTTTGCTTCTTTACCTTCATATAAAATACGATAAACTGCGTTAATGATTGGAGTATCAGCTTTATGCTCTTCATTTAAGTGATAAGCACTTTTGGCTGCATAATATCCTTCTGCAATCATACTCATTTCCATTTGTGCCGATTTTACGGTGTAACCTTTTCCTATCATATTTCCAAACATTCTATTTCTAGAAAAAACGGAATAACCCGTAACTAATAAGTCACCTAAATATGCAGAATTATTAATGTTGCGTTTCATTTTATGTACTTTTCTAATGAATTTTTTCATCTCACGAATTGCATTACTCATTAAAACAGCCTGAAAATTATCACCATATCCTAAACCATGGGCGATTCCAGCAGCAATAGAATAAATATTTTTTAATACAGCGGCATATTCAGTTCCTATAATATCATCTGTAGTTTTTGCTTTTATATAATATGAACTTAGATTTTTGGCAACATATTTTGCTTTTTCTCTATCGCTACAAGCTATAGTTAAATAGGATAAACGTTCCATAGCAACTTCTTCGGCATGGCAAGGGCCAGTTAAAACACCAATATTATCGTATGGAATGTTATAAATTGTATGAAAGTGTTCTCCAACAATTAAGCTTGTTTCAGGAACAATACCTTTAATTGCAGAGAATATGATTTTATTCGATAAATCTTCTGTTAATTTTTCTAATTCAGAATTTAAAAAAGCAGACGGAATTGCAAATATGATATAATCTGCAAATGCAACAGCTTCATTAATATCATTAGTAAGAATTAATTTAGTATTGTCAAATTGGACAGAACTTAAATAGTTAGGGTTGTGTTTTTGATGTTTTATGCACTCTAAAGCATACGAACTTCTCATATACCAAGCAATTTTTTCTTGGTTTTCACACAACATTTTTGCGATAGCAGTTGCCCAACTTCCTCCACCAATTACGGCAAACTTTGGTTTTTCCATTTTTTAAAAATTTTTAGGAAATCCAAAGGTAAAGAAATAGTTTCAATATTAGAAATTACACTTTTTCATTACGAAGTATCAAGAAATGTAAATTTAACATTTTTTTAGTTTTTTGAATGCAATTTAATATCCTATGATCCGTTTTCTAAGTATAATTTTTTAAATAGTTTTGGGTTAATCTATTTAGTTTTGGTTGGTTAGTAAAAGCGTTCAAGAATAGATCTTGAACGCTTTTTTTGTTTTTTACTTTGTTTTTAAAACGTGTAAGTTTATTATCAAGAAGAGTTTTAAATTAGTTTCCCAAGATTTTGAGAAAGCATTTTATTTTCTTAGAGAGAAATCAACAGTTAAAATAATCCTTAAAAATTAGTAACTCATTTCAACAATTGCTCTTACTTTTTCAAGAGTAATATTTTGTTTTTCACCCATAGCTTTCCAACCTCTTTCTTCAAAACGATTAACAATAAAATCAGCAGTTTTTTGATAATTTTCTGTGTTTTCGGATAATTTTGTTTTCATTCCCATAGTATGAAAGAATGAAATGGTTTTTTCAATCGCTTTTTCTGCAATTTCTTCTGTGGAACCTTCTGAAATATTCCATACACGCTTTCCGTATTGTGCTAATTTTTCTTTTTTTGTTTCAAACATTACTTTGTATAAGTTAGGACCAATAATAGCCAAAGTTCTAGCGTGATCAATTTCGTATAAAGCGGTTAGTTCGTGGCCGATCATGTGTGTTGCCCAATCCGAAGGAACTCCTTTTTGAATTAATCCATTTAAAGCCATAGTTGCACTCCAAACAAAATTTGAAGCCAACTTGTAATCACTTGGGTTTTCAACAACATCTGGCCCTATTTCGATTAAGGTTTGTAAAATACTTTCGGCTATTCTGTCTTGTAGAAAAGCATCGTGTGTGTAAGTTAAATATTGTTCCATTACATGAGTAAAAGCATCTACTACGCCATTTTGTAATTGTCTTTTTGGTAATGAAATAATAACCGTTGGGTCAACTATAGAGAAAACAGGAAATAAAGCACTTCCTCCTAGCGTTAATTTCTCTTGAGTAGCATCAATAGTTACTACTGCACCAGAATTCATTTCAGAGCCTGTTGCTGGTAAGGTTAAAACCGTTCCAAAAGGAATAACTTTAGAAACATCCTTAAATAAAATACGTTTTCTTAAAATATCAACAGTATCACCTTCATAATTAACGGCTGCTGAAATAAATTTTACACCATCAATAACACTTCCACCACCAACTGCTAATATAAAATCAATTTTTTCAGCACGAATAATTTCTACTGCTTTCATCAAAGTTTCAAAACGTGGATTTGGTTCAATACCTCCAAATTCAACAATGTTATGGTTTGGTAAAGCGGTTTTAACTTGGTCATATATCCCATTCTTAAAAATACTTCCTCCTCCATAAGCAATTAGAATTTTAGCATTATTTGGGACTAAATCGTTTAGTTTTTCTATTTGTCCTTTCCCGAAAACATAGTTTACAGGATTATATAATTCAAAGTTTAACATGTTTTTATTTTTTTAATTGTTGTATTAATTTTTGAGCTACTAATTTTGATGAAGCTGGATTTTGACCCGTAATTAGTAATCCATCTTCTACTGCATATGGTGTCCAATTTTCTCCTTTACTATATTCAGCTCCATTAATTTGTAAAGCATCTTCTAATAAGAAAGGTACTATTTTAGTTAAACCAATAGCTTCTTCTTCTGCATTTGAAAAGCCAGTGACCTTTTTACCTTTTACTAAAAATTCTCCGTTTACTTTAACATCTTTTAATACTGCTGGAGCATGACAAACAAAAGCAATAGGTTTATTGTTTGTATAAAAAGAAGTAATTAAATCTTTTGAGGTTTCACTAGAAGCCAAATCCCATAATGGGCCATGACCTCCTGGATAAAAGACAGCATCATAATCAGTTTGGTTAATGTCTACTAATTTAGCAGTGTTTGCTAATTTTTCTTGTAAAATTTTATCCTTGTCAAATCTTTTCGTGTCTTCAGTTGAAGAGGATGGATCAGCACTTCTTGGATCGATAGGTGGTTGACCTCCAAGAGGAGAAGCAATTGTTACTTCAATACCTTGATCGACTAATTCATAGTAAGGAGCTGCAAATTCTTCAATCCAAAATCCTGTTTTTTCTTTAGTTTCTCCTAACTTATCATGACTAGTAACTACAAATAATACTTTTTTCATTGATTCTTGTTTTATTGTTTGTTCTTCTTGCTTCTGTTCTTTACTTTCTTTATTCTCTTTGCATCCTAATGTTACCATTAAAATAGATGCAGTTATAATTTTTTTCATGCTTTTAATTAATTTTTATCAAAATTACAATTATAATGGTATTAGTAAAAATAATTTAAATTATGTTTGTGATAAATATATTTATATCATGGTTAATTTAGAATGGTATCGAACCTTCAAATCAGTTTATAAAAATGGTAATTTCTCATTAGCTGCTAAGGAATTATTTATAAGTCAACCAGCAGTTAGTCAACAAATAGCAATGTTAGAAGCACATGTTGGTTATAAATTGTTTAATAGAAAATCAAAAGGAGTTGAGCCAACAGAATACGCTAAGTTGCTCAATAATCTTATAATTGAAGCATTAGATAGATTAGAAAACGTTGAAAATGGTTTCAGGACAAAAGCGTTTAACGCAAATAAACTAGTTTCCGTAGGAATTTCAAAACATTTGTTTTCAAGTATTGGAAATCAATTAATATCCAAATTTGATTTTATTGATTTTACTTATGCTGAAAACGATGAGTTATTTAATTTAGTTGATAATAAAAAAATTGATTTTGCTATAGTCACTAAGAAGTATGACACCTTTGATACTGTTCAAAGTGAATTAGGGAAAATCAAACAAATCATGATTTCAAGTCCTGATTTAGAAATAAAAACAATTAAAGAAGAAATTAAAAATGAAAATTTTACAGAAGTAGAAAATTGGTTGAATCATCAAAAATGGTATAATTTTGATGCTAGAATTCCGCATGTAAAATTGTTTTGGCTCTATGTATTTGATAAAAAAAGACCTTCTATAATTTCAAACTATATTATTCCTTCAGAATATGAAATGTTGGAATCATTATCAAAAAATACAGGAATTTCAATAGTTTGGGATATCAATGTTAAAAAACATTTAAAAGAAAAGAAAATACAATTGGTTTGGGATAGTCCAAAAATGCCTTCAACACAAGTTTTTTTATTATCTCGAAAAAATGATACTTTAAATAGTGTTTTGAAAAATGTTGTAGAAGAAATTAAAACTTCGTTTAATTTAGGATGAATTAAATTATTATTTCTATTAAAATCTCAAATCATTCAGGAACAATATTTTTATTGGTTTTCTTAACAATTATAGGATTAGTAGTAGCACATTTTGTATTGAGAGAAAAAGATAACTATCGTAAATTTATTTCAATCTTAATATTGAAAATTCCTTATTTTGGTAATCTCATACAGAAAATTTATATTTCTCGTTTTTGCCAATCAATGAACTTATTGATTACTTCAAAAACTACTTTACTTACATCATTATCATTAACCTCAAAAATGATTGGATTTTATCCTATTGAAAAATCAATAGATACTATTAAATCAGATATTACTAAAGGAGCTTCATTACACGAAAGTTTACGTAAACACACTATTTATGAAAATAAGTTAGTTTCAATGGTAGAAGTAGCAGAACAAATTAATCAACTTGATACGATGTTTGAACGTTTAACAGATCAATATAACGAAGAAATAAGTCATCAAACAAAAATGATAGGAGTAATATTAGAGCCTATGATTATTATTGTAATAGGAATTGTGGTAGGAGTTATCATGGTGTCTATGTATGCTCCAATGTTTGATTTAAGTAAAATTATTAATAGTTAATCATATTAAAAATTCCTCACTTAAAATTGTTCTAAATGAGGGTCGTTTGTTAATTATAGCCTTATTTTTTTTAATTCCACTCTTCTATTTTGAGCTCTACCTTCTTCAGAATTATTATCTGAAATAGGATCTTTTGAGCCAAATCCATCTGATGATAAAAGAGCAGATTCAATACCAGAAGTAATAATAGCTTTCTTAACTGTTTCAGCTCTATTCTTTGAAAGTTGTATATTACAAGTGTCATTTCCGGTATTATCAGTATAACCATTAATGTTTATTTTAAATTAGGATTGGCTTGTAGCTCCTTTGATATTTTCAGCAACAGCTTCTTTACCATCAGGTTAATATCATTACCATTTGAACGTCGTATAACATAAACTTTTATAGTTTAATCAGCATACCTTATTGAACTATCTTCGCCTAAATATGTGGTTTGGTCATGATAACGCTCATATTCATCATAACTTTTTTAAAAATAGCGTAATGACCAACCTTCATCACTATTGTGTTCTTGATGAATATAGTTCTTTCAAATTCTTCCTTTCTAATAGAGTCATTATGCTATCTATTGGAAAATAGATAATATCAAAGTTTTTCTTTATAGGCTTATTTGTAGTTTGCAATTCTTTTGGTAAACTAAAAAAAATCTACGTTTGAAAACAGGTATTGGATTAATATCGAAAGTAGTATTGTTCCTATTGTTTTAGTTTCATTTTTACAAGAAATTAAAACACTAATCAGTAGTGCTATAAATACATAATATAATTTTTTCATGACTTGTATTTGCAAAATAAAGAGAATTATCTTACAAAAGATGATATTAAAAAAGTCAAACCATCTAAAATGGTGAAATGAATAAACAAACATTTATCATAAAAACAAAAAACAGTTATATTTGCGTAGTATATACACTTTCCTATGTCCTCAAATCCTCAAAATATTAAAATAGCAGTAGATGCGGTAGTTTTTGGATACCAAAAATCAAAACTATATGTATTGCTAATCCAACAAAAATTTGGAAGTCAAAATACGTATTGGGCACTTCCTGGCGGTTTAGTAAAAGAAGATGAAGCTTTAATAGAAGCTGTAAAACGCGAGTTGAAAGAAGAAACTAATGTCTCAGTGAATTACTTGGAACAATTATATACATTTGGAGATGATATCTCTAGAGATCCAAGAAATAGGGTTGTTTCTGTTGCTTATTTTGCACTAGTCGATTCTTCAAAACTAACTTTAATAGCAAATACAGATGCAGATAATGTGTCATGGGTAGAAGTTGATAAAATTCCAAATCTTGCATTTGATCACAACGAAATTATTCAAATAGCAATTAAAAGGTTAAAAGATAAACTAACCTATCAACCTATTGGATTTGATTTATTGCCAAATAAATTTTTGTTTTCTCATTTGGAGAATTTATACACTACAATTATAGGTAAAGAAATTGATAGAAGAAATTTTAGAAAGAAAATGATGAGCTTCGGTTTTATAAGAGAAACAGAAGAATATGCAACTAAAAAAACAGGACGTCCAGCAAAACTATATGCTTTTGATATAGCTGAATATAAGCGTCTTGAAAAAGAAGGGATTTATTTCGAAATTAAGTTAGTGTAAAAAATACACAAAAAATATTTTGTCAGAAAAAAATTAAATCATACATTTGTGTAAAATAAACACAAACATAATATGATACTTAATTTAGATAAAAATTTTATTCCTTTAGGAAAAGAAAACGCAATTGAATTTCAGAGTTTTATCTTTTCAGGAGGCGAACCACATATAAAGATCACAGCAAACTTTGATACTACAGCTACGGTGACCGTTATGCATCGATTGAATTCTTTTAACGATTTAGGGTTGTTCTGTTTAGCTATCGATGCTTTACGAAGAATGGGTGTAAAAAGCATTAATGCTTTTATTCCTTACTTTCCAGCTGCAAGACAAGATCGTGTAATGATTCCGGGAGAACCTTTATCTGTCAAAGTCTATGCAGACATTATCAATAGTTTGAATTTGAATAAAATCCAAGTATTCGATCCCCATTCTGAAGTGACATCAGCTTTATTGAATAACTGCGAAGTAGTAACTAATTACGATTTTATCCAACAAGTAATTAAAAAGATAGGAAACGAAGTTTTATTAATTTCACCAGATGGAGGAGCTTTAAAGAAAATTTATAAAGTATCAGAATATTTAGGAGGTGTTGAAGTAATAGAATGTAGTAAAAGTAGAGATGTAAAAACGGGGAAATTATCAGGTTTCAAAGTTTATTCAGAAGATTTACAAGGCAAAGATTGCTTAATCGTAGATGATATTTGCGATGGAGGAGGCACATTTATTGGCTTAGCCGAAGAATTAAAAAACAAAAACGCAGGCAACTTATACTTAGCAGTAAGTCACGGTATTTTTAATAAAGGTTTTGAAAGTCTAAGCGTATTCAAAAAGATTTTTACAACCAATTCTTTCAAAGATATTGAGAATGAGAATGTAGAAGTGATTTCGTTAAAAATAGAATAGTCATACGTCAGTTCGAGTGTTTTTTATGGAATGTAGTGGAATAAAAAATGTATCGAGAACACATAAAAAAGAAAAAAATGATTTTAGAAGCAGCAATAGGAGACGCTTATGGAGCAGGTTTTGAGTTTCAAGAAATGAATTATATTGAAAAATATAATGATTTGACTCAATATCACAAACACGGAATGTATACAGAAATCTATAAAAGATATACAGATGATACGCAAATGGCAATCGCTATAGCCGAATTACTTTTAGAAGAAGATAACTGGACAGCAGAAAAAGTAGCCAATAAATTTGTAATTGCTTTTCACAGAGATAAAAGAAGAGGTTATTCAAATAGAGTTTATAATGCTTTGGATACAAGTAAAAGCGGTTCTGATTTTATTCAGATAATAAATAATCAAAGTGGTGGTAATGGTTCAGCGATGCGAGCTTACTCAATAGGGTATATAAAAGATATTCAAAAACTACTTTCTTTTTGTGAAATTCAAGCAAAAGTATCACATGATACTATAGAGGGAATTCAATGTGCCAAAAGAATTGCACTAGCTGTACATTTTTATAGATATGATTTAGATAAAAATAACGACTTAATCTCTTTTATAAATGAAACTTTAGGTGAAAATGAAATATATGAAGTTACTTCTCCTATCGATATGCACGGTTATCCTACAACAAAAGCAGTAATAAAAATAGTTTCAGAAGCTACTTCGATGAAAGACTGTTTAAAATATTGCATTGATTTTGGAGGTGATACGGATACTGTGGCCGAATTATGTATGGCAATTTTAAGTCAGAAGAAAGCGTGTGATAAAATCTTACCTGCATTCTTATTAGAAGAATTAGAAAACGGAGCTTTTGGAAAAGAATATCTAAAGAAATTAGATCAACAACTAGAAGAGAAATTTGGTTTAATGTAAAATGCAGATTGAAAGGAATAAATCAACTAAAAAATGAAATTAGAATTAAAAAAATATACAGAACAAATACAAGAATGGCCAAAAGAAGGCTATCACATCATGGCGCAATATGATGATGAAAAGATAATAGTGTACCAGTCTTACAGAAAAGAAATTGGAGAATTTGCAGTCAAAAACCAATTCTTTGGTGGTGCATTCAGTTTAGAAAGAATGACTTGGATAAAGCCCAATTTTCTTTGGATGATGTACAGAAACGGTTGGGGAACAAAAGAAGGTCAAGAAGTGGTTTTGGCCATACATTTAAAAAGAGAGGCTTTTGAAACTTATTTAAAAAACGCTGTTTATTCCTCTTTCAATCAAGTAGAAGGGATGACACATGAAGAATGGCAAAATGAAGTAAAATCCTCTAATGTGCGTTTGCAATGGGATCCAGATCACGATCCTTATGGAGCCAAATTAGAACGAAGAGCCATACAAATTGGTTTGCGAAACGAGTTTATAAAAACATTTGCAAAAGAAGACATTTTGTTAATAGAAAACATCAGCGATTTTGTAGCCCATGAATATGAAAATGTAAAAAGCAACACCTTAGAAAAATTGATGATTCCATTAGAAAAGCCATTGGTTTTCAAGGATAATGAATTGAATGAAAAATTGAAGATAGCAACTAAAGAGAGTTAAAAATGAAAATAAACCAAGTACATAGCGCTTTATTCGGAGTAGCGGTTGGTGATGCTTTAGGAGTTCCTGTAGAATTTCAAGATAGGGAATTATTAGCAAGATTTCCAGTTGTTAATATGCGAGAAAACGGCTCACATGCACAACCAAGAGGCACTTGGAGCGACGATAGTTCATTAACTTTTTGTTTGGCAGAAAGTTTATGTATAGATTATGATTTAGAAGATATAGCTTCAAAATTCAAGAAATGGTATAATTCAGAAATATGGACTCCACATGGAAGAGTTTTTGATATTGGCATAGCTACAAGAGAAGCAATTTATAGAATTTCTACAGGACATAAACCTGAATTGTGTGGTGGTTTTGATGTAGAAGATAACGGTAATGGTTCGTTAATGAGAATTTTACCTTTAGCCTTTTATCTAAAAGAGGAGAAAGATATTAATATAATTTATCAAAAAGTAAAAGAAGTGTCTTCTATTACACATGCTCATTTTCGTTCCGTTTTTGCCTGTTTTATTTATGTTGTATATGCTTTAGAAATTCTAAAAGGGCATGATAAATTTGAAGCCTACAATCAAACTAAAATTATAGTTGAAGATTTTATCGCTAATAAAGATTTTAATAAAAAAGAAATTCAATTATTCGATAGAATTTTAAAAGTAAATGTTAATGAGTTAGAAAAAGATAAAGTTTATTCAAGTGGTTATGTTCTTCACAGCCTCGAAGCCAGTTTATGGTGTTTGTTAAAATCCAATACCTACGAAGAAACAGTTTTAAAAGCGGTAAACTTAGGAGGTGACACCGATACAACAGCAGCCATCGCAGGAGGATTAGCAGGATTACTATATGGTTACGAAAACATTCCTGAAGAATGGATTAACGTACTAGCTAGAAAAAACGACATCACAAAACTATGTGATACATTAAGTAAGAAATATGAAATACACAATTGAAAATATAAATACAGACAATAAATTCCTATTCTTTTGGGGTCACCAACCTTCAAAAGACGGAACAATCACAAAAACTTGTTTCAGTCAATGGTGGAAAAGTAGTTTTACAGTGGAAGGAATTGAATACAAAACAGCCGAACATTGGATGATGGCAAAGAAAGCGGAATTATTTGGAGATAATGGAGTGTTAGAAAAAATACTACTTTGTAAATCACCAGCTGAAGCCAAAAAACTAGGAAGAGAAGTTCGTAATTATGATAATGAAACTTGGCTAGCCAATAGATTTCAAATAGTAAAAGAAGGAAACTTCTATAAGTTCAGTCAAGATCAAGATTTAAAACAATTTCTTTTGAGTACCAATGAAAGAGTTATTGTAGAAGCAAGTCCAGTCGACCCTATTTGGGGTATTGGTATGGCAAGTGATGATAAAGATTGTAACAATCCTGAAAAATGGAAAGGATTAAATTTGTTAGGCTTTGCTTTAATGGAAGTTAGGGATGAATTGAGAAAATAACAATGAAAAAGATCATTTATAACAAAGACATATTTGTACTAGAAAACTTCCTTTCCAAAGAAGAATGTGTGGTTTTAATAGAAAAAAGTGAACAATTAGGTTATGAAGAAGCTAAAGTGCAAATGGGTGGAAATAGACAATCCATTTTAAAAGGCGTTAGAAACAACGACAGAATTCTGTACACAGATGAAACTTTAGCAAAAGAATTGTTCCAAAGAGCCAAACCATTTTTAAATAACGAAGTAGGAATGTATGAAGTGGATAGTTTAAACGAAATGTTCCGTTTTTACAAATACAGTTCAGGACAACGATTTAAAATGCATAGAGATGGAAGTTTTAAAAGGAATGAAAAAGAAGAAAGTTTTTTCACTTTTCTAATCTATCTCAACGAAGAATTTGAAGGCGGTGAAACCGAATTTGAAGATTTGTTTACCATTCAACCCAAAACAGGTGATTTATTGGTTTTTTATCATCCTTACAGACATGAAGGAAAAATAATAGAAAGTGGTTACAAATACGCATTACGAAGTGATATTATGTATCGAATGAAAGATTAAAAAAGAACACAAAAATGAAAAAAATAGCAATATTAACCGGAGCAGGAATAAGTGCAGAAAGTAGCATCCAAACCTTCAGAGATGCTGACGGATTATGGCACAATCACAAAGTAGAAGATGTAGCTTCACCAGAAGGGTGGAGAAAAAATAGAGAAGTAGTTTTAGAATTCTATAACGAAAGAAGACGAAAACTAAAAGAAGTAGAACCCAATAAAGCCCATCATTTAGTAAAACAATTAGAAGAACATTTTGAAGTACAAATCATTACACAAAACATAGATGATTTGCACGAAAGAGCAGGTTCAACTAATATTTTACACCTACATGGCGAACTAAACAAAATGTGTTCTTCACTTAATAGAAAATTAGTGTACGATTGTTTTGAAGACATAAAAATTGGTGACAAAGCAGAAGACGATTCCCAATTACGACCAGATATTGTTTGGTTTGGTGAAGACGTGCCTTTATATCCAGTAGCTATCGAAATGGTAAAACAAGCCGATATCTTTATGGTAATTGGAACATCTTTACAGGTGTATCCAGCAGCCAATTTGTTAAGCTTTATCAAAAATGACGCCCAACTAATCATTATCAATCCAGAACACGATGGAGGTAATTATGGAGGAAGAGCCATTTATGTAAAAGAAAACGCAACAACAGGCATGCAAAAAGTATTTGATGTTTTGGTAAAAGAAGCAAAATAATGAAAAGAATAATTGAAACATATGGTAAAAATGGCGTCTTGGAGATAGTTGGGAATCCTCAAGAGACAATTTTATATCTCAAGGATAGACCAATACAATATAGTTGGTATGCTGAGGTAGGTTCAACCTGGAGATACCATATTGCTCAAGGTTTAAATAAGCAAGTCATTGAAGTAAATATAACTATTGAAAACATCTTAAAAGAAGGAATCAAAAACGAAGGAGAATTTTTGGCAATAACGGAATATTTTACTAGTTTTTTAAAATATGGTAAATATGAATTTGGTTATTATGAAATGTTTGAAGGGATAAATTGGGTAGAAATTCCAAAAGAGGAACAGTATAGTAGTTTTGATTATTATGGAGGTTGTTTTGATATTACACCAACTCAAAATTCAATTGATAATAAGAGAGTTGAAGAATACAAAGAGCAGATTTTGAGAGGTTTTAGACCTGTTATAATTCTACTTCATGTTGAAAATTCATGGATGTTTTATATTTTGGATGGTCATCATAAGTTTTGTGCTTATGGTAAGGCAAATATAAAACCTCATACCATAATTATTACTAAAAAGGGGAATGATTATAAGACAATTGAAGAAACAATTCAACTAGCAAAAGCAATGAAGTGTACGAAAGATGAATATATAAACCAGATGACAAGTGAAAAGAAAAATTTTAAAAGTTATAAAGGGAAGAAATTAGATTTAGAAAAGACATTTAAGCTATTAGAATAAAAGAAATGAAACCAATTACCTAATATTAGATTTAGACGGAGTTCTCATCACAACGCCTTTATGGAAAAAAGACGAGATGCATGCCGATGGTTATTCCGATTTTAATAAAGAATGTGTTCAAAACCTAAATCTATTATTAGCAAAATATCCTATAAAAATTTATTTGAGTTCTACTCGAAGAACTGTTAAGACTTTAGAAGAATTCAATACGATTTTTAGGAATAGAAAGATCAATCAATACATCGAAGCTTTTTTACCTTTATACCAATGTAAAAACAGAAAAGAAGAAATAGAACGATTTATAGTAGCAACAGCATTAACGAATTACATGATTATTGATGATGATAAATCTACTGTAAATCTACCTTTTCCAATGAAAGAACGATTAATTAAAACAGAATTTTCAGAAGGGTTTACCAAAGAAAAACTAGCAGAAACTATTAAATTATGTAATATCTTAATATGATGACTAAAGAGAAATTAATTGATTATTTAATTGAAAAAGAAATTCCTGATAATTTAGATCCTAAGGAGGAATCAAAAATTGTAAGTGAAATATTTAAGCATAGTTGGGATATAACTCCAGAAAATTTATATAGATTCAGAAATTGTAATTCATATAGCTTTGACGCTTTAGAAAATGATAAATTTCTTTTAACAAAACCAACACTCTTCAATGATCCTTATGACTCATTATTATATATAGATAGAGAAAAAATTCTTGATGTTATTTCTAAACCAGATGATAATAATGATTTAATTGGGAGGTTAAATACTGATTTAGAATTTAGAGTATCTCAAATAAATTTATTAGGAAAAGACTTTGTGGATAAATTTATTAAGAACAATTCGTTCAAAAATGCTGAAGAAAAAGAATTTTATAAGAAACTTTCAAATTTACATTACATTAAGGTTATTGATGAAATTATAGATGAGTCACTAAAAAGCTTAAAGCAATCATCTTTGGTAGCTTGTTTATCAGAAAGAATAGATTCTATATTAATGTGGTCTCATTATGCTCAAAACCATCAAGGTTTCGCTTTAAACTATGATTTTAAATCTCGTTTTTCAATTGACTTAGGTTTCTCAGGTGTTAGAGGTACTGATTTTGCAGATAAAAAAATTCTGCCTGTTCGTTATTCAAATGAAAGATTTGATGCAACATATTATGTTGAATTTCATTTTATTGATAATTATTATAAAAGTTTAGGGTTGAAGTTTAATGCACCTTTTTATGATAAACTCTTCTATTATAAAATTTTATTATTTAAGTCATTAGACTGGTCTTATGAAAAAGAATGGAGAATTATCAAACAGACTAATCTAGACTATGAGGATAATAAATCAGATTTTGATTTTATTAATCATATAAAGCCAAAAGAAATACATTTGGGTTCTCAAATAAGCAAAGAAAATAAGCAAAGACTAATTGAAATAGGTAAAGAAAAAAATATTCAAGTTTGTCAAATGAAATTACAAACATTTTCAAAAGAGTATAAACTTATAAGTGAAAAAATATAAGAAAAATTTAAAACTATTCATTTAATTGAAAAATTAAGAAGTAATCAATAAGAAATAAAACTCCAGAGGAGTTCAATATTTATAATAAAAAAACCAGCTCCATCGGAGCGACATATATATGAAACTAACCATACACGGATATTCAACAGCCTTATTTGCTACTTGGTATTTTATAGAAGAACTAGGAATCCTTTTCGATGCTGGAGACGGATTAACATCGGGTTTGATGAGTAAATGCGGAAAAATAAAAAACATATTCATTTCTCATGCCGATAGAGATCATCTTACTGGATTGTTGCAGTATAATCAATTATTCTCAATTCATCAACCAAAGATATATTATCCAAAAGACGCACAGTCATTTCCATTTTTAAATCAGTTTTTTGCCAATTTCGATCCGCATGCAAAAGGAACAACTTGGCAAGCCATTGATAAAAATCAAACAATTGATGTAAAAGAGAAAATTAGTGTAGAAGCTATAGAAAACGAGCATGTTGTCACCAAAAATGGAATGATAAAGAGTTTAAGTTATAAAGTTTGGGAAACCAAAAAGAAACTAAAACCCGAATTTACTAATTTAGAACCAACACAATTAAGAGCTTTACGACAAGAAAAAGGAGATGATTTTGTTTTGGAAGAACTAAAAACGAATATTCTTTCCTATTCTGGAGACACACCAGTGGTAGATTATAAGCGTTATGATAATTCCAAAGTATTGATACACGAAGCAACCTTTTTAACAAAAGCAGAAACCAATACAAAAGCTAAAAAAAACAGTCACAGTTCACTAGAAGAAGTAATGGAAATGGTAAGTAATTGTACTATTGACCAACTCATTTTGGGGCATTTTTCTTCTCGTTATCACACAGAAGAAATTGATTTGAAAATTAAAGAATTGGTAAAGCAATTTAATATCAAAATTCCAGTATTTCGTTTACCAATCGGAAAAGTAAGCAAAGATATTTTAAACGGAAATCCCATAAATTAAAACCCGCTCCAGCGTAGCGAAATGTATATATGAAACTAATACTAACACAAGGCGACATAACAAAAACAACAGTTGACGCAATCGTAAACGCAGCCAATACTTCCTTGCTAGGTGGCGGTGGAGTGGATGGAGCGATTCATAGAGCGGGTGGAAAAGCTATTTTAGAAGAATGTGTAGCGATTCGAAATAAGCAAGGAGGTTGCGCAGTTGGTGAAGCGGTTATTACAACAGCAGGAAATTTACCTTCAAAATATGTGATTCATACCGTTGGTCCCGTTTGGAATGGAGATAAAGAAAAGAAAAAACTGTTATTAGCTAGTTGTTATAAAAATTGCTTACAATTAGCAGAAAAGTATGAATTAAAATCTATCGCTTTTCCAAACATAAGCACAGGAATTTATCACTTTCCTAAAAACGAAGCAGCAAAAATAGCCATTGAAACAGTAAAGCAATTTCCTGTTGAAAGCATACAAGAAATAACCTTTGTCTGTTTTGATGAAGAAAATTATAAGTTGTACGAACAACTTTTATAAACTCAAGCGGAGTTTAATATAATATTATGAACGAAAAAATAACAAAAGATACAAGCAAATTCCTTAGTTTAGTACTAAGACATGCACCAGAAAAAATAGACTTAACCCTAGACGAAAACGGTTGGGCAAATGTAGACGAGCTCATTACACAATGTAATAAATTTCATAAGAAATTAGATTATGCGCTACTCGATTACGTAGTAGAAAACAATGATAAAAAACGATTCGCTTTCAATGAAGACAAGACTAAAATAAGAGCCAGTCAAGGACATTCCATTTCGATCGAATTAGAATTAAAAGAAGTCGAACCCATTCATTTTTTATATCATGGAACAGTCTATAAATTCATACAAGCCATTCGAAAAGAAGGCTTACAAAAAATGAGCAGACAACACGTGCATTTGAGTCAAGACAGAGAAACAGCCATAAAAGTGGGAAGCAGAAGAGGGAAACCTGTAATTTTGAGTATCAACGCACCAAAAATGTACCAAGACGGTTTCAAATTTTACATATCAGAAAACGGAGTTTGGTTAACCAATGAAGTACCAGCAGCATATATTGAATTTTAACAATGAAACAAAAAAGAACACTCGTTTTCGGAGATATTCATGGAGGATTAAGAGCTTTACAACAATTGTTTGAAAGAGCTAAAATCACTATTGATGATAGATTAATTTTTCTAGGAGATTACGTTGATGGTTGGAACGAATCAGCAGAAACAGTTCAGTTTTTAATAAAAACTGCTGAAAATCAAGAATGTATTTTTATCAAAGGAAATCATGATTTGTGGTGTGGAAGATGGTTGGAATTAGGAGCATCAAATCCTGTTTGGGAAGAACATGGAGGGAAATCAACCAAAGAGAGTTATTTAAAAACAGGTTATATAATTAACGAAAATCACAAGGTGTTTTTTCAGAACTTGAAAAATTATTATATACATAAAAACAGTAAGCTGTTCCTTCATGCAGGATTTACGTCTATTCATGGTGTTGAAAAAGAACAAAACGAGTCTGATTATTATTTTGATAGAACCTTATGGGAAACAGCAGTAGCTATGGATAAACATCTTAAAAAAACTAGTGAATTATATCCAAAACGATTAAAACATTATAACGAAATTTATATTGGACATACTCCAACTATAAACTACGGTATTGATACCCCTATGAATAAAGCTAACGTTTGGAATATTGATACTGGAGCAGCTTTCATGGGTAAACTAACTTGTTTAGATATTGAAACGAAAGAATTTTGGCAAAGCGATGTAGTGCAAACATTATATCCAAATGAAAAAGGGAGAAATTAGATTAGACAAGAAAATCATTATTTATGATGATATAAAAGAACTTTTACAAACGTATATTTGAGTTGAAATAACTAAAGAATAATAACAAGAAAACATATATATATCAAAACTATAAAAACTAAAAATATGAGTGACGATTTAAAACCAAGATTCGTTGACGCTTTACGAAGAAACAACGATCAAATAAGAGAAGACAGAGCCAAAGCCATAGCAGAAGACTCAGAACTCATTTATAAAAGACGCATTGAAGACATCGAATTAAAAATAAAACGATTAGAAAGAGAACAAGAAAGTTGTATCGACATCAGTCCATTAGACAAAAACAGTTTAACCTTTGCCGATTTCAATCCTGATATTTTTGTACAAAGAGACATTGAATTGTCTTTGAATATCAGAAACCTAAAAATCCAATTCGAAATAGCAAAAACAAGATACGAATACTTATTTGGTAAAACATTTTAATCATGGGAGGAACAAAATATAACTTTAGTGCACGGTTAAGTAAAGCAGCAAAAGAAGGATATGCTTCAAAAGCAGCTAATGAAATTTTTACACAGAACAAATTAAGAATGGCTCATGAGTCCATGAATCCTAATGGAGTAACCTTTAGAGAAGCTAGAGATTCTGAAGCAAATCCTAATTCGTACCCAATCATTTTAGGATTAGACGTAACAGGAAGTATGGGACATATTCCTCACGAATTAGTAAAAGAAGGTTTACCAAAACTAATGGGAGGAATTATAGATGGTGGCGTTCCAGATCCAGCACTTCTTTTCTTAGGAATTGGAGACCACGAATGCGATGGTTATCCGTTGCAGGTTGGCCAATTTGAATCGGGTGATGAAGAACTAGATATGTGGTTAACTAGAACCTACATTGAATCTGGTGGTGGTGGAAATGCAGGAGAAAGTTATTTATTAGCTTGGTACTTTGCAGCGTTTCATACAAAAATTGATGCTTTCGAAAAAAGAGGTCAAAAAGGACTATTGTTCACAATTGGAGATGAACCTAATTTAAAAGTGTTACCAGCTTCTGCTATCAAAGAGATTATGGGAAGTGGAGAACAAACGTATAGCGATTTAGAATTATTGGCTGAAGCCAAAAAACGATACGAAGTCTATCACATTAGCGTTTTGCATTCTACAAGAGCCCAATCGGCAGAAATTGGTTGGAAAGAAGTACTAGGAGAAAATTGTATTTCAGTAGAAGATTATAAAACTATTCCAGATGTGATTAAAAATATCATTTGTGAGAAGCATAAAATAAAATCAGGAAGAACAACTGAATCAACAGGAGATTTAAGTACTCCTGGAACAACAGGATTTGACCATATTGATATGTTATAAATGAAAAAAGCAAAAGTGGTTATTGGTTTAGGATTTGGAGACGAAGGAAAAGGTATCACAACCGATTTCCTTTGTAGCCAAAACCCAGAAGCTATAGTAATACGTTTTTCAGGTGGACAACAAGCCGCACATACAGTAATGTTAAACGAAAAAAAACACATACATTCTAGTTTTGCTAGTGGTGCTTTACGTGGTTTACCATCTTATTTTAGTGAACATTGTACTATTCATCCATCACTTTTGTATAATGAATTTCTAGAATTAAAGGAAAAAGAAGGAAATACAACACTATATATTCATCCGTTAGCCAAAGTAACCACGCCTTTCGATGTTTGGCAAAATCAAAATAACACCAAAAATTTAACGCACGGTTCTTGTGGAAAAGGAATTGGAGCCACTATGAAACGCAATGAAGGCGCGTATAAGTTATTTGCCATAGATTTAATAGGTCCGAAAGATTTTCTGATTGAAAAATTGAAAAATATAGCTTCTTATTATGGCATTTCTAATGATAATCAGTTACAAAATGAAGTAGTTTATTTCTTAGAGTGTATTGAAAAAATAGACTGGAAAATAACTACTTATGAAGTTTTAAATAATTATGAAACCTTTATCTTTGAAGGCAGTCAAGGCATTTTGCTAGATATGGATCATGGTGTGTTTCCTAATGTAACGTATGCGAACACAACTTCTAAAAACGCAATGGAAATTTGTAAGCAATTAGATATTCAAGATATAGAATTGTTTTATGTATCAAGATGTTACACTACTAGACATGGAAGTGGTTGGATGCCAAATGAAGAAAATATCCAATTGGTAAATAATGAAGAAGAAACCTGTGTGTACAACGAATATCAAAAAGAACTTCGATTTGGAAAACTAGACGAAGAGTTGTTACTTCACGCCTTGCGAATAGACCAAATATATTCAAATGCAACAAAAAATAATTTAGTACTAACGTGTTTGGATCAATATAAACAAGGAGTTGATTTTGACAAATTAAAGACTAAATTTGACGCGATTTATGGTTCTTACGCACCAGAATCTAAATTTTTTAAAATAATAAAGTAAAACATAATTATTATGAACCCATTACTATTAACCGACGGTTACAAAGTAGATCACAGAAGACAATATCCAGTTGGAACAACCTTAGTTTATTCCAACTGGACACCAAGAAAATCAAGGATTGAAGGTATTGATGAGGTTGTTTTCTTCGGTTTACAATATTTTATCAAAAAATACATACTAGAAGATTTTCAAACGCATTTCTTTAATAAACCAAAAGAAGAAGTAGCTAAAAAATATGCCCGTAGAATCAATAATTATTTAGGTGAAAACCAAGTTGGAATTCAACATATTGAAGATTTACACGATTTAGGTTATATTCCAATGGTATTTAAAGCTTTGCCAGAAGGAGTTTCTGTACCTATTCGTACACCTATGTTCACGATGTACAATACAAAACCAGAATTCTTTTGGTTAACCAACTATTTTGAAACTTTATTATCAGCAGTGGTTTGGATGCCATGTAATTCGGCTACTATTGCGAAACAATACCGAAAAGTATTGGATAAATATGCTAATGAAACATCTTCGATCACCGAATTTGTAGATTGGCAAGCACACGATTTCTCTATGAGAGGAATGGCTGGAATTGAAGCAGCCGTAATTTCAGCAGCCGGACATTTATTGAGTTTCACAGGAACAGATACCATTCCAGCAATTGAATTTTTAGAAGAATATTATAATGCCAATTCAGATAAGGAATTAATAGGTGGTTCAGTAGCAGCAACTGAACATTCCGTTATGTGTATGGGAACAACTGAAGGAGAATATGACACTTTCAAAAGATTAATTTGTGAAGTCTATCCAAAAGGAATTGTTTCTATCGTTTCCGATACTTGGGATTTATGGAAAGTTTTGACGGATTATTTACCAAAACTAAAAGAAGAAATCGTAAGTAGAGAAGGAAAAGTAGTGATTCGACCTGATAGTGGTGACCCAATTCTAATTTTATGCGGAAATCCAAAAGGAAAATCCGAACAAGAACGAAAAGGAGTTGTAGAATTGCTTTGGGATACATTTGGAGGAACCACAAATGAAAAAGGCTATAAAGAGTTGATTCCACAAATTGGAGCGATTTATGGCGATAGTATTACAATTGAGAGAGCGACTCAAATTTGTGAAGAGTTAAAGAAAAAAGGATTTGCGTCTACCAATGTCGTTTTAGGAATTGGTTCGTTTACGTATCAATACAACACACGTGATACTTTTGGCTTTGCCATGAAAGCGACTTACGGAGAAGTAAACGGAGAAGGAAGAGCCATTTTTAAAGATCCCATTACAGATGACGGAACCAAAAAATCAGCGAAAGGCTTAATGAAAATCGATTTAATAAATGGAAATTATACCTTAACCGATAATGTTTCTTGGAATGAAGAACAACAAGGCGAAATGAAAGAAGTGTTCAGAGATGGGAAATTATTGATAGATCATCCTTTGGAAGATATTCGTAAAAGAGTGAGGTAATAAACAAAGAGTCTGATTTTAAAATCAGACTCTTTTATTTTGTGTAAAACAAATTATGTTCTATATATTTCCATACTTTAGGAGGAAGTATTGGAATAATATTTTTTCCATTTTTAATATTTTTTCTAATAAAAGTAGAGGACAATTCAATTACTGGAGCACCTATTCTATGAATTTTAGGATGATTTACAAATTGCTCATCCATTTCACCTGAATTTAATCTTGGATATACATAAATGTCATGATTTTGGAGAATCACTTCGTAGTTTTTCCATTTGTGTAGCGAGTTCAAATTGTCTTCACCCATGATTAAAGAGAATTCATATTTTGGATATTTCTCTTGCAAATGGGCTAAAGTATGAACGGTATAATTAGGTTGCGGTAACTTAAATTCAATATCAGAAGGTTTTATATGTGAATATTCTTCTGTTGCCAAATGAACCATGTGTAGACGATGATAATCATCTAAAAGTGAACTTTTCTTTTTATGAGGATTATGAGGTGTAACAACCATCCATATTTCGTCCAAATCCGAATGTTCAGCCATGTGATTGGCAATAATTAAATGACCAATGTGAATAGGGTTAAAAGTTCCAAAATACAATCCGATTTTCATTTTTAGTACATAGTGCTTAGTTGTTAGTACTTAGTTTTAATGTTTAGTGCTAAATTACTGTTTTTATTCTTTTAGTTTTTTTGAAAAAGAATGTATCATTTTACTTTCTTCTTCAATCAAAAGCATAATTTCATTAAATATTTTTTCATCCAAATTAAATCCTAATTCTTTTGCAAGAATAAGTTGTGTTTCTAATTCGTTTAAAGACCCTCTTGAAATATTCAAAAAATGATTAAATGATTTATCTGTTTGACGACCGAATCCTTCCGAAATATTAGAAGGGATTGAAATACTAGCCCTTTTTATCTGACTTGTCAAAGCATAAACTTCTTCTTTGGGAAAATTCTGAGTTAGTTTATATACTAGAACAACAATTCTAATGCCTTTTTGCCAAATAAGTAATTCTTTATAAGACTTAATGCCACTCATAAAATATTTTATCTAAATACTAACTACTAGAAATTCACTTTTTACTAAGTACTGAGGACTAACCACTAAGTACTATTTCCCAATAAACTCCTTCACCAACTGATAAGCTTCTTCTTTAGCAGTATCTAAATCGTAATTTTTAATAATTTTATCAAATTGAGGAGCAGTGGCTAATTCGACAGAAGCTTTAGCGATACGCATATTGATTTTGTCTTCGCTTTCAGTAGATCGTAATTTTAATCTGCGTTTTAATTCGTCTACACTTGGTGGTTTTACAAAAACGGCTAACGTTTCTTCAGGAAATTTATGCTTAATTCGCAAACCGCCTACAACATCAATATCAAAAATAACATGTTTGCCTAAGGCCCAAATGCGTTCTACTTCGGATTTTAAGGTGCCATAGAAATTATTGGTATAAACTTCTTCCCATTCAATAAAATCTTCGTCTTTAATATGCTGTTTAAATGTTTCCCAAGAAATAAAATAATAATCTGTTCCATCTATTTCTTGACCTCTAGGCTCACGTGTAGCACATGAAATGGAGAATTCTAAATTTAAATCTTCTTTTCCTAATAAGTGTCGTACTATTGTTGTTTTACCAGAACCAGAAGGCGCAGAAAACACAAATAATTTACCTTTCTTCATATTTTTAGTTATTAGTAATCGGTAAGTAGTAATTAGCAAAAGCCTGCATAAATCGACTAAGTACTAATCACTAGTTACTAATTACTTTTATAATACATTCAAAACCTGTTCTTTTATCTTTTCCAATTCGTCTTTCATCATCACTACTAATTTTTGCATTTCAGCATGATTCGATTTCGAACCCATAGTATTGATTTCTCTTCCCATTTCTTGAGTAATGAACCCTAGTTTTCTACCATTAGCTTCATTTCCATTCAGTGTTTCTAAAAAATAATCTAAATGATTAGTTAAACGAACTTTTTCTTCTGTAATGTCTAGTTTTTCTAAGTAGTAAATTAATTCTTGCTCAAAGCGATTTTCATCTACATTAACTTTTAATTCGTCAATAGCATTTTGCAAACGTTCTTTTATGTTTTTTACTCGTTCAGGATCTAAAGCAAGCGCTTGCTCCATGAAATTGCGAATATTTGAAATTCGAAGTTGAAATTCTTTTTCGAGTGATAACCCTTCATCTTTTCTAAACGTTTGAATGTTCTCTAAAGCTTCATTGATAATTACCATGATTTCTTTCCATTCATTTTCGTCAATCTCTTCACGTTCCGTTTTTAAAGCATCAGGCATTCTTACTGCCATTTTCATTAATTCTGTTGCATCAGCTTCGGGTAAAATAGCTTTCATTTGATTAATGTATCCTTTAACAATAGGAACATTAACTTTAGAAGAAGTCTCTTCTCCAGTAGCTTCTATATATAATGAAAAATCGATTTTACCTCTTTCTAGTTTTTGAGAAATTTCGTTTCGCAATCCTAATTCCATTTCTCTATAAACAGAAGGCATTCGAACATTTAAATCGAGCCCTTTACTGTTTAATGATTTTATTTCAACATTAATCTTTTTGTTTGGTAATTGTTTAGTTGCTTTACCAAAGCCAGTCATAGATAGTATCATATTTTGCTTTAAAAAAGAAGTCAAAGATAAGAAAAAGTTTCTAGTCCTAAGTTTTAAGCAAATTGTTTACAAAGTAGGAGTCCTTTTTTTCTGGGTTACTAAATATACACCAATAAAAATCAATACTGCTGAGGTTAATTTAACAGGGTTTAATTCGTCTTTTTCTAAGCTAATTGCAAAAAGAGTTGCAAATAATGGTTGTAAATAAATAAAAACAGAAAGTGTTGTTGGTTTCAAATGACGCATTGCCATTAAGTTTATTAAATAAGCTAAAAAAGTTGTGAAGAAAACAAGATAGCCTATTTTAAAATAAATAGTTGTTGGAATAGTTTGCCATTCAATTTGAGAAAATTCTTCATAACCAAAAGGAATTACATAGAGAAGTCCAAAAGTATAAATCCATTTTATAAAAGAAAGTGCATCATATTTGGTTATTAGTTTCTTAATCAAAATAAGATAAACTCCGTAAGAAAATGCATTAAGAAATACTAAAAAATTTCCAAAGCCCGCATTTGAATTATTATGAATCGATTTTCCGTATAATATCAAAATTGTTGCTCCTGTAAGACCTATTATAATTCCAAGGACTTTTTTTAATTCAATTTTTTCTTTAATTATAATAGCAGATAGTATTAAAACTATTATTGGAGCTGTAACCATTAAAACAGAAGCGCTAATAGGAGACGTATAACTAAGTCCTTTAAAAAAAGTAAGTTGGTTAAAAGCAACTCCAAAAAAAGCAGCAGCCATTATTCTAGGGAAATCGGATAATGCGATTTTTTCATTTGGTCCAAAAATTGAAATAATCCAAAATAAAATACTAGCGCCTAAAACCCTAATTAAAATTAGCCCAAAAGGAGCCACATAAATAGGCATAACGTCTTTGGCAACTGTGAAAGTAGCGCCATATATTATAGAAACAAAAGTAGCTCCTATTAATGCCCAATTTCTTTTAGACATTAGCTTAAAGCAGAAATCACTTCGTTAATTACTTTTTGACTATTTCCAATGTATATTTTATCATCAATGATAAAAACAGGTCGACTTAAAAAAGTATAATGTTCTAAAAGATATTTTTTAAAATCAACCTCTGTTAAGTTTTTATCTTTTAATCCTAGTTGTTTGTACAATTGGGCTCTTTTACTAAAAAGTGCTTCATAACTTCCACAAAGATTGTACATTTCATCAATTTCTTTTTCTGTTAAAGGATCTTGTTTTATGTCATGATACTTAAGCTTAGCATCTTTAGGTAAAGATTTTATAATTTTTCTACAAGTATCACAGGAAGCTAAATAGTAAATAGTATTCATTTTAAATTTTTTACAAAAATACAAATTAGAAGCGAATGACTTTGTTTTTATTTGTTTTCCATGTTCCTGCTGTTCATTTTATCTTTTTCTTTGTATTTAAAAGAAAAAGGATGTCATTATCATCAGGGCTAAAAACTAAACTTTAGGATTTTTTTAATATATCATTTTAGTATCTTCGTAAAAACAATTTTTATGGAGACAACTTTTCAAATTTGGGATACAAGCAGAAGAATTTATTTAAATTTCTTAGACACATATTCACTAGAACAATTAAATAAAGTTCCTGAAGGATTTAGTAATAATTTAATATGGAATATTGCTCATGTTATAGTTTCTCAGCAAAAATTAGTTTATACACTATCTGGATTGCCAGTAAATATTTCTCAGCAAATGATTGAAAAGTATCAGAATGGTACAAAACCTCAAGAATTTGTTTCAAATGAAGAAGTATTAGAAATCAAAAAAATGTTGTTTTCGACTTTAGAAAAAACAATGTTGGATTTTAATGCTGGTATTTTTAATACCTTTAATCCTTATCAAACCAAAACAGGATTTCATATAGCAAATCTTCAAAATGCATTTGAATTTAATAATTATCATGAAGGCATTCATCTTGGAATTATGATGCAAATTAAAAAGTTTGTATAAAAAGTTCTAAAAAATTAATTAAATTGAGATTTAGAATTTTGAGCAAATCATATTTTTATGAAGTAATTGATTCTTCTTTTCCTTATATTAATAGTTATTAAGTTTTTACGGTTATCCAATTTATTTTAACATATTTTCTTTTATGTATAAAACGTTTAAAACGTATCTTATAAAGATCATAAAAAATGATAATTACAAGTAAAATACTTACCACATAGAACATCTTAAATCTTAAGGACATATAGGTAAAACCAGCCATTACAGCACCAATAAGGTATGAACTAGCAATTGAAAATAATAATTTAGCTTTTCCTCTTAAGGCTTTGTTGTCTCTGTATTCTTTTTTCGTGAACATTGAAAATAGAATCCCTAAATCTGTTGTTGTTCCTGTTAAGTGAGTTGTTTTTACTGTAAAATTTGAAATACTTGCAGTTAAACCATTTTGTAAACCCATTGCAAAAAGCATTAATGCTAAAAGTAATTCAGTTTCAGTAAGTGTTTCTTTGTAAAAAAAATCTCCATAAAAACCAACCGCAAGCAAACAAGCTATTTCTAAAATTAAAGGAAGAGAATGAGCAAGGTAAGGATTCTTTTGATTGTAATGAATGACGATTAAGTTTGAAATAAAACTTCCAAAAAAGAACAGAAAAACCCAAGAAAAAACTACAGCAATTTGATAATAATTGCCTTTTACAATTTCAGAAGCTAAAATAGCATAATGACCTGTTACATTTGAAGAAAATGAAAAAAATAAAAGCAATGAACCAATATTTACCATTCCAGCTGTAAAAGCAGTTAATGTCCCTAGTTTTATGTTATCAGAAAGTGATCTACTGTTACTGTATTTCCTAAGCATTTTATTTTATTTTTTTAAATGTTAATCGAGCAATTCCTCGAGCATGAACATCGGTATCAAAATTTAAAATCATTTTGTCTTTTGAAAGTTCAGTTACATTATAGTGTTCTACATTTTGATTGTCATATTTAATCTCTAAAATATTTCCTCTACCTTTCATACACCAAGAAACTTGTTTTGAATAACCGTTTCCTTCGAGAATTAATTTTCCGTTTGGAAAAAATTTCCATTGTTCTGCCTGATGTATTACTAGATTTTCACTAATCATGTTTTTTACATAATTTGAAATGCTATTGAAACTATAATTCGAATGTTCATTTGTATCTACTTTTTCATATTCCCAAATTAATTCTTCCCATTTTCCTTCAATAATTTTTTCTGGACTTTTAGCCACACTTATTAATGCCAAAAACAACATAAAACCTACGCTAAAAAAGGCTAAATATTTATATACAAGTTTCATGATTTTTATTTTTTTGGGTTATCCAATAGAAACCTGACTAAATACTTCTGCTACTTTCCCTTTTTCAGGAGAAATTGCATTAATAGAAGAATTAACTGTAATAGGGCTCATTTTGCATTTTTTTACAAAACGCGACAAATTGAAACTGCTTTTATGACTAAATGATGGCTCTATATCTGACATAATAATTTCATCAATTTTATTTATTTCGATATAATTATTAAATGAAGAAATAGTGTAGCCTGTAAATAAATCCATAGTCATTGAATTTATTTGAGATGCAAATTTGTTTTTAATCACTTCACAAGCTTCTTTAAATTCTGGTGAAGACAATGAATTTATCTGTTGGAATTTAGAAAAGAAAAGTAAATCCGTAATTGAATCACTTAAATTAAATCCATGTAAAAGAATAATATTATATGTATTATTTGATGGATTTGAACTTAAAATTGATTTTAAAATATTTAGTGATTGAACTGTAAAATCTGTTGGAATTAAAATTGTCTTTTTCATAACTTCTAAGTTGTTAATAATTTATATTGCAAATTTAGAAGTACGAAGTTAGAGCCGTTTTAAGGTAAGATTAGAATGTAATTAAAATATAGATGTTAAGATTAGAATAGAATTAGAAAAATATAAAATTTAGTTAATAATCTTAATTTTTTCTGAAATTATGTTTTTTAAAGTCCAAGTGATTGCCATGTAGGTAATGTTATTTGAACTGTAGTGCCTTCATTCTCAATGGAGTTTACAATCAATTTTCCCTTGTGCATTCGTATGATGTTTCGTGATAAAGGAAGACCAATTCCATATCCTTCGTAGTTTTTGGTATTGGAAGCTCTGAAAAATGGATCGTAAATGTATTTTATTTCGTTCATTGGAATACCTATTCCAGTATCTTTAATGACTATATAAATAAAATCATCTGAAGCTCCAATTGAAATGGTTACAGTATTAAAATTTGAATATTTACAACCATTGCTTATGATGTTGCTCAACGCAAGATGAAGCAATTGTTTATTTCCATTGACTTTTAATTTAATTGGATTTTCAGGTAGAAGTTCAATATTTACAAAAATTTTATTTTTGGAATTTAGAGTTTCTAGATTTTCTTTTACATCCCAAATTAATTCATCAATTCGCATTTTTTCAAATTTTTGAACCTTTCCATTAAATCCAGTTTGGGCTAGAAATAAAAGAGCTTTAGTCTTATTATCTAATTTTTCGGCTTCTTGCGATATAATTTTTAAGGATTCAATATATTCATCACGATTTCTTGGCTTTGAAAGCGTAACATCGGCTTCGCCAATAATAGCTGTTAGAGGAGTCCTAAGTTCATGAGATGCGTTGCTGATAAAATTATTTTGTGTTTCAAATGAAGTTTCAATTCTGTCTAACATTTGATTGAATGTTCTGGCTAATTCGTTTAACTCATCATTGGTATTATTATCATTCAATCGTAAGTAAAGATTTTCTGAACTGATTTCTTTTACTTTTTCAGTAATAATGGTTATTGGTTTAAAAATATTTTTAGAATAATAAAATGAAATATAAAGTAAAAGTAAAAATGCAGCACCAATAGCAAAAAGCAACGTTTGAATTAAGTTTTGAGCTTGATTCATTTCAAAATAATTTTCAGCTGCTGTGATTACGATAAAATTTTCAGCATTTGATTCATAACGAATGCCTTTGTATAAGAATTTTTTATCAACAAATTTGGCATTTCCTTTATCTACAACAGTTTTAAAAAAAGAAATAGGAATACCAATCTTCTTTGATTCGTTAATGAAATCATTGTTTTCTTTAATAGGAATAAAAAAATCTTTTTGATGTGGGAGTTTTTCAGCAGTGCTCAAATCATAAACAGCACTAGTGATTTCATCATTCTCCTTGTCTAATTGCTCCTTAGCAACTTTAAAAGCTCTAGCTTCTAATAATTTAAATAAATAATCTTCTGAATATTTAGATACTGAATTGTATATAAAAATGCTAAAAAGAAAAATTACTATTAGAAAGGGAATGAGTAATAATAGTATATTTTTAGATTGTCTTTTCATTGATGTTTTTTGAAGGTTTTTAGCTTTCTTTTAAAACATAACCCATTCCAATAACTGTATGGATTATTTTTTCGTTTTGATTAGTGTCAATTTTTTTTCTAAGATAATTGACATAAACATCTACAACGTTTGTTCCTAAATTATAATCTATTCCCCAAACAGCCTCGAGAATTTCAAACCTAGACAATACTTTGTTTTTGTTTTTCATAAAGAAAAAAAGTAATTTGTATTCCGTTGAGGTTAGCGATATTTCTTCTCCATTGCGAGTAACGCTTTTGGTATAATCATCTAAAATCAAGTCATTAAAAGAATAGGTGTAATCGTTGTTTTTATCTTTTTTCGGATTTCCTTTTGAGCGTCTCAATAAAGATTTAATTCGGGCAACTAATTCTATAAATTTAAAAGGTTTAACCAAATAATCATCAGCACCATTTTCTAGGCCTAGAACGATATTTTCTGGAGTTCCAAGAGCGGTTAAAAATAGAATAGGAACTTCTTGGTTTTCCTGACGAATAAATTTACATACATCTAATCCATTTATTTCGGGTAACATGATGTCTAATATAATCAAATCAAAACTATTGTCTAAAGCCAACTGAAGACCAGATTTTCCATCAAAAGCGATACTTATTTCAAACCCTTCTTCAGTGAGTCCTTTTTTAATAAACGAAACTACAGATACTTCATCTTCTACAACAAGAATTTTTTTCATATAAGTAAGGGATAATAAACTTTAGGAAAATTTTGGCACTAAACTTTTGTTGCAAATTAAAAAAAATCCTTTAAACTTAATACCTTTGTAACTTAAAATTAAGAAAAATGAAATTCAATACAAAAACTATACACGGAGGTCAACATCATGAAAAAGTAACAGGTTCTGTTATGCCACCTGTTTTTCAAACATCAACTTACGCACAAACAAGTCCTGGAAAACCTGTTGGAGAATACGAGTATTCAAGAGCAGCAAACCCAACAAGAACGGCCTTAGAAGATGCTTTGGCAAGTATAGAAAATGGTACAAGAGGATTGGCTTTTGCTTCTGGTTTGGCAGCTACAGATTCTGTAATGAAGTTGCTTAAGCCAAATGATGAAGTTATTGCAATGGATGATTTATATGGTGGAACTTATAGAATGTTTGCTCGTATTTATCAAGATTTTGGAATAAAATTCCATTTTGTAGATATGACTGATTTGCAAAAATTAGAATCTCTTATTAATGAAAACACAAAATTAGTTTGGGTTGAAACTCCTACAAATCCATTAATGAAATTAGCTGATATTGCTGAAATTTCAAAAATTACTAAAAAACACAACCTCCTTTTTGCAGTTGATAATACTTTTGCAACACCTTATTTACAAAAACCATTAGATTTAGGGGCAGATATTGTTATGCATTCGGCTACAAAATATTTAGGTGGACATAGTGATGTTATTGCTGGTGCTTTAATAGTTAAAGATAAAGAATTGGGTGAAAAACTACATTTTGCTCAATTTGCAACAGGAGGAACTTTAGGTCCAATGGACAGTTATTTGGTGTTAAGAGGAATCAAAACCTTACATTTAAGAGTACAACGTCATTGTGAAAACGGTGAAAAAGTAGCACAATATTTGAATACTCATCCAGCAGTTAAAAGAGTTTATTATCCAGGTTTGGAAAGTCATCCACATTATAATATTGCCAAAAAGCAAATGATTGGTGGTTTTGGAGGAATGGTAACTTTTACTTTTAATTCTGGAAAAATGGAAGATGCTGTGAAATTTTTGGAAAAGGTTAAAGTATTTACTTTGGCTGAATCTCTTGGTGGAGTTGAATCTTTGGCAAATCACCCAACAACAATGACTCACGCTTCTGTACCAGCAGAAAAAAGAGCTGAAATCGGAATTACAGACGATTTAGTTCGTTTAAGTGTTGGAGTAGAAGATATAGATGATTTATTAGCTGATTTAGAACAAGCATTAAGATAAGAGTGAGTATATAAAAATGAAAATGCCTCAATTTAATATTGAGGCATTTTTTTATGTTTTAAATAATATAATAATTAATCTAAGTAATATATATATCCAAAGTTTAACCAAACATTCCAATCATTAGATTTGTTTTCTTGCCATACATCAGGATTTTTTCTTAAACCATCAACCCAATCTGAAAAGTAATATTGCCACCTTAATTCTACAAATAAATCTGATAATTCAGTTAATTTGTAACGAGTACCTATACTAGATACAACAGAAAAAGTATTTCCTCCTTCAGAAGAATATCCATCAGGTAAATATCTATAATATGTAGTTTCAGGAGTTCCTAAAGGACCTAATTCTGAATAAGTATTATTTTGGAAAAAAGAAAAATGAGCGCCAAGACCTACAAACGGAGCCCAGCCACCTTTTCTACTAGTAAATTCTCTAATGCTCCATGGATAGTACTCTAACTGCATACCAATATCAGTTACTTTGGCTTCTCCTTTCATGGCATTTAGTTGAATTCCTCCTAGAGTATTTTTTTCAGCCCATTTTCCAAAGTGTTCTAATTTTGTGCTATTGTATGATAATTCTGAACGTAATTTGAAATGATCATTAAAATAAGAGTCAGGAGTGTAACAGTTACATTCTGCACCATAAGAGAAATTAAGATAATGTACAAGACCTATAGCAAAACCTGTGTTTCCTTTATTAGTGTCAAAATCATTTCTAACACCAAAATCTGACTGAAAGGCAACACCACCTACAAAAGCTCCAATTTCGTGAGAAAAACCGCGCTGTGCATTTGATGTGAATGGCGCAATAATACTTAAAAAAAGTAGGTGCTTAATTATTTTAGACATCTTTAAAGAGTTTCATTACTAGGACAAATATATAAAAACTAATTGCACTGTGAAATTTTTTTTATTTTTTTAGTTAAAAAAAAGTGAAAACAAGTTAATTGGCATATTTTTTTATTCAAAAAAAAGGCAGGTGATTTAATAAAATGTATATTTGTTGCGCAAAAACGAAAACGTTTTCATTAAGTAAAATGAAAGTGTAATTAAACCAAAATAATCATGAAAGAAAGTGTATCATCTTTTATTGAAGCAGTAGCTAAAAGAAATTCAAATGAGCCTGAATTTATGCAGGCAGTTCAAGAGGTAGCAGAAACTGTTATCCCTTTCATTGAAGAGAATAAAAAATACCAAGGCAAAATGCTTTTGGAAAGAATGGTGGAGCCAGAACGTGTAATCATGTTTCGTGTTGCATGGATTGATGATGCAGGGAATACTCAGGTAAATAGAGGTTTCCGTATTCAAATGAATTCTGCAATTGGACCATATAAAGGAGGAATTCGTTTTCATCCATCAGTAAATTTAAGTATTTTGAAATTTTTAGCTTTCGAGCAGGTTTTCAAAAATAGTTTAACTACATTGCCAATGGGTGGTGGAAAAGGAGGATCTGATTTCGATCCAAAAGGAAAGTCAGATGTGGAAATTATGCGTTTTTGTCAGGCATTTATGACTGAGTTGTCAAAACATATTGGAGCAGATACAGATGTTCCAGCAGGAGATATTGGTGTAGGAGGAAGAGAAGTAGGGTATATGTTTGGTCAATATAAAAGATTAAGAAATGAATTTACAGGAGTTTTAACAGGTAAAGGAATTACTTTCGGAGGATCATTAATTCGTCCTGAAGCAACAGGTTATGGAGACGTGTATTTTGCTCAAAATATGTTGGCAACAAAAGGAGAAAGTTTCTCTGGAAAAACCGTAGTTGTTTCTGGATCAGGAAACGTTGCGCAATATGCAATTGAAAAAGTGATTCAATTAGGAGGAAAAGTAGTTACGGCTTCAGATTCTTCAGGATATATCTATGATGAAGCTGGAATTGACGCTGAAAAATTAGCATATATAATGGAGATTAAAAATGTTAATTATGGACGTATAGGAGATTATATAACTAAGTACCCAAATGCTAAGTTTGTTGCAGGAAAACGTCCTTGGGAAGTTAAATGTGATATTGCATTACCTTGTGCTACACAAAATGAGTTGAACGGAGAAGAGGCTAAAATTTTAGTTGCAAATGGTTGTATTTGTGTTGCGGAAGGAGCAAATATGCCATCTACTCCAGAAGCAGTAGAAGTTTTTCAACATGCAAAAATATTGTTTGCACCTGGAAAAGCATCTAATGCAGGAGGTGTAGCAACATCTGGACTTGAGATGTCTCAAAATTCTTTACGTTTAAGTTGGTCAAGAGAAGAGGTAGATGAAAAATTAAAAGGAATTATGTCAAATATTCATGAAGCATGTGTTAAATATGGTAAAAATTCAGATGGATATGTTGATTATGTAAAAGGAGCTAATATTGCTGGTTTTGTTAAAGTTGCAGATGCAATGTTATCACAAGGAGTAGTTTAATCTTTTTAAAATAAAACAAAAAAAGGCTTACAATTTTGTAAGCCTTTTTTTGTGAAATTATACCTAAATTAAATTTTAAACGTTTATAGTATATTTGTATAAATAAAAAGATAGATGAGATTAAAAATAGTTTTCATATTATTCTTCATTAGTCAGTTGATTATAGCGCAAGGAAATCTTCTTTGGAAAGGATATTTTTCATATAATGAAATTGTTGATGTCGAAGTTTCTACTACTAAAGTATTTGCTGCAACAGAAAATAGTATTTTTAATAAAGAGAATACTCAGCAAGATGTTAATATATTAAATTCAATTAATGGGTTTAAACCAGAATCTATTACTGCAATCCATTATTCGGAATTATATAATAAAACAATAGCGGGAAATAGTAACGGTTTAATAGTTATAGCAAATGATGATGGAAGTATAATTACTAAAGTCGATATTATAGAGGAAGTTCCGGTGCCACCAAATAAGAAAAAAATAAATGATTTTTACGAATATGAGGGTAAAATATTTATTGCAACGGATTATGGAGTTTCAGTGCTAGATGTTATGACAAATGAGTTTATAGTGACTTATTTTATAGGAACATCTGGAGAAGAAACAGAAGTGTTGCAGACTACTGTTTTAAATAATGAAATATATGCAGTGACTAGACAATATGGAATAAGAAAAGGAAATTTGTCGAATCCTTTTTTATATGATTTTAATCAATGGCAAACTTTTGATGCTGGATATTGGCTAGGAATTGTAACGTTAAATAACAAAATTGTTGCAATGAATACAAATAATATAACGTATCAATATAATGGTTCGTTTCAGCAAATTTTAAATCAAAATCAGTTTGGGAAGAAGATAAAAACAAATGGAAACGAATTGATAGTAACTACTCAAAACAATATTTTTGTCTTAGATGATCAGTTTAATCAAATAGCTCATGTTACTTCAATTCCAGGTCTTAATGTTTCTTTTTCTGCAGCAAATGTAGTAGATGATCAGTTGTATATTGGAACAGATAAAAACGGATTATTTCAAACGTTTCTTTCAAACCCAACTGTTTTTGAAAATATTTCTCCAGACGGACCTGTAAGGAATTATATTTTTAGAGTTAAAAAAGCAGCAAATTTTTTATGGGCAGTGTATGGGGATTACACAAGGACTTATAATCCTTACCCGTTAGATCAATTACCAATTAGTAAATTTTCATTAAATAACGGATGGGAAAATATTCTATATAATGATTTACATCAAGCTAAATCTATTTCTGATGTTACAATAAATCCGAATAATCAAAATCAAGTTTATGCATCTTCATATTTTTCAGGGTTATTAAAAATTGAAGGAGATGAAGTGTCACTTTTTAATAATACAAATACAGGAATAAATGGATTAGAATCATTGATTTTATCTCCACCAAACCCTTCTTATGTGGATATTAGGATTAATAGTCCTACCTTTGATAAAAGCGGAAACTTATGGGTAACAAATTCTCTTGTAAATAAGCCTATAAAAGTTTTACGAGCTAGCGGTCAATGGCAATCTTATGATATTAGTAATGTTGTAGAAAATACGAATGGTAATAGCTATGGATCACTTGCGATAGATAAAAATAATACTAAATGGTTGTCTTCTATATATAGCGGACTTATTGGATTTAATGAAAACTATAATAATAAAGTAATAGTTGTTAATTCAGAAAATGGAAATTTGCCAGATAATGATGTTAGGTGTGTGGCATTAGATAATCGAAATCAATTATGGATTGGGACGTTTAAAGGGCTTAGAGTTTTGTCTAATGTAGATCAATTTGTTTCAGAAAATGAGATAGTAACTTCTTCAATTATTATTCAGGAAGGAGATTTAGCCCAAGAACTATTTTATCAGCAAACTATTTTGGATATTAGGGTTGATGGAGCTAATCGGAAATGGGTTTCTATAGCTGATGGAGGTGTTTTTTTAGTTTCTTCAAATGGGCAACAAACAATTTATAGATTTACAACAAATAATTCTCCTTTGCCAAGTGATAATGTAAATGATATAGAGATTGATGAAATAACAGGGGAGGTGTTTTTTGTGACTGATAAAGGAATGGTTTCATTTTTAGGGATAGCAACGAAATCTAGTGATGATTTAGCAAATGTTTATGTTTATCCAAATCCTGTAAGGCCTGAGTTCTCAGGAACTGTAAAAATTGCAGGACTTACTGATAAAGCAAATGTTAAAATTACTGACATTGAAGGGAATTTAGTATATGAAACAACATCTGCTGGCGGTACAATAGAATGGGATACAAAAGCTTTTGGTAGTTACAAGGTTTCTTCAGGAGTGTATATGGTTTTTGTAGCTTCACAAGATGGATTAGATTCTACTGTTAAGAAAATAATGATTGTTAGATAATGATTGTTAAAACAAAAGCAATTGTAATTTCAATTACAAAATATCAAGAAAAAAGTTTAATAGTAAAATGTTTAACAAAGTTAGAGGGTGTAAAAACGTATTTTGTTAATAATGCTTATACAGGTAAGAATAATAAATATAAAATTTCTTTATTTCAACCTCTAAACCAAATTGAGGTTGAAGCATATCATAAAAATAAAGGAACACTAGAACGATTTAAAGAAGTTAAAATAATCTACCCGTATCAAACAGTTTATCTTAATATTGAAAAAACAGCAATAGCTCTTTTTTTATCTGAAATATTGCAAAGCGTAATAAAAGAAGAGGGTAAAAATGAAGATTTGTTTGTCTATATTGAAACAGCTCTTCAGTGGTTTGATAACCATGATGAAATTGCAAATTTTCATTTGATTTTACTGTTTCAAATAACTAAATATTTAGGATTTTATCCTCAAGTGAACACAGAAAAGAATACTTTTTTTGAAATGACTGAAGGGATTTTTGTTTCTTCACCAAGTATAACCTCTTTGTCTGCAGAAAATACATTACTTTTGAAAAAGTTACTTAATCTTAAGTTTGATGATAATCAAAAAGTGTTTACATCTATTCAAAGACAATTATTATTGAAAATTTTGATTGAATATTATAATTTAAACCTTGAAAATTTTGAAACTCCTAAGTCCTTGCAAGTTTTGAAAGAAGTATTCTCATAGAAATGTTTTTTATTAAACAGTCAAATATTTTCTTATATTTGAGATATAGAAACATTCTTACACTTAGAAACAAAAAGAGACTATTTTAGGCTAAAAAAATGTCAAAAAAACAAGAAAGTGCTATTTTTAGATGCTTTTAATCTAGTACTAAGTATTAATATCATTAGTGATTAGTAAGTTTTGACTACTACCCTTTTGGAATGACCTTGCCAAGTCGTACAACCATTGGTAATAACTACCGTTACGGCTTCCAAGGATAAGAAAAAGATGACGAGTTAAAAGGACTAGGAAATTCTTTAAATTACACCTTTAGAATGCATGATTCTCGAGTGGGTAGGTTTTTTGTTGTGGGTCCTTTGACGCATAAATATCCTCATTATGCTCCTTATTCATTTAGTGGAAATAAAGTGATTGCTTTTACTGAATTAGAAGGAATTGAAGAACAAATTGCAATTTATGATGATCAAAAGAAAGAATGGAAATGTAAAATTAAAAGAGATTTTTCTGTAAAAGATTGGACTGATTATCAATACGCTTTACTTAAAATTTTAACAGATGAATATAGTAAAGGAAAGTGTGTGTTTTATGGTTACAGTGATTATACTTCTAAGGTATCAGAAAGTGAAAAACTTATGGTGCCTGAAAATGGAACATTACTGATTGATTTGACAGGAAGTTATCCAGTTTATGAATTTACTTTTTATAATAGTGATTTATTAAAAAATTCTAAAGATGATTCGATACAATGGTCAATATATTGGAAAGCAATTAAAACATTTAATTGGATAGCTCCACAAGGAGATCCCTTAATAGATAGATCAGAAAAATACTCAAGTACTGTAAAAAATGTACAAGCTGTTGCTCTCTCAGTTGCTGGCCAAGGTTTGGTAACTTTGAATTTAGGCATAAAGGGATTAGCTGCGTTAAAAACTCCTGTTGGTAAAGCCGTTTTTGAAACTGTAGCTCAAATTGCAGTAAAAGGAGATGTTGAAAATGTTGACATTACTGACGTCGCTGCAACTGTTTTAATTAATAATCAATATGCTAGAGATGTATTAAAATCGTTTCTAGATACATCTGTTGAAAAGGGATTAAATATAAAAGATTTAAATGTAGGTTTGAGAGAATTTGGATTGAGGATCATTATTAATAAAATCAATCCAGTTAATGAAGATCAAAAGGGACAAAGATACGTTATAGATGTGGTTAAAAAAATAGAACTTAATGAGACAAAAGAAATATTAAAAGACGAATAACCTTTAAATATTAATAACAATTTGTTAAGATTTTTAATTTTCCTAAAATACATTAAATAAAGATGAAAAAAACATTAATTGGATTGATTATTATAGTTGTTTTAATCCTTAGTTTAAGAAAAACTCTAATTTTAGACAAGAATAGTAAATTAATAAATTCGAACTATATAGTTACAAAAGCCAATATTATTGATTATTATGAGATTGGTATTTCTAATTATTACTTAACGTATGAATATATAGTTAAAAATGTAAAATACACTAACAAATTTATACCCAAAAATCTTTACAAAGATTGTGAGGATAATCAAAAATGTATTGGTAAGCAAATTTACATAAGATATTATCCAGAAGACTCAAGTATTAGCGAGCCTATATATGATAGCATTCCCTAGCTGGTCCGAGCGTCTCTAAATAATCGGCATTGCTACCGCGAGCTTCTAGCTCGTGGGTACAAAGAATAAAATAACAAAAGCAACTTTTAAAAGAGTTGCTTTTGTTGTTTTAAAAAGTACTATATTTACAACACGTTCTTACAAATAGTTTTGAGTTACAGATGACTACTGTTATGGCTTCCAAGGACAAGAAAAAGATGATGAATATCCTTCTCCTTATTTAAGTATGGGCAATAACCCAATTAGTTTGATTGACCCTGACGGGGGACAAACGAATGATACCTATAAAATGGATAAAAATAGTAATATTAATAGGGTTGATAATAAAAAGTATTATGATGCAAAAGGTAATGAAGTTGATAGATTATATTCAGAATCTGGCAATTTTATTGAAATTTCAGATTTAAAATTAATGACTCAATCTAAAGCCCCGATAGCTGCTTTGAAAAATATTCTGCCTTCAAAAAGTAATCCTAATAAAACAGTGGATTTAAACGCTGCATTAACAAAAAATATAAAAGATGCATATAATTTATTTTACTTTGCAGGAACAGAAACAGATGTTGAATGGAGTTTAACACAACATAAGGGCAGTAAGTTTGTTCTTTCAACAAATCATCATAAAGATTTTACATATACTACAGAAAGCTATAATCACTTTGGGTTAAGCGTAAACACTTTGCAAAAGCATTATCATACTCACCCTGGAGACTATAGAAACGGTCCATCGGCTATGGATGTAACAATTACGAGTAATAATGCAATGTTTAGAATGAAGCATATGGATAAGTCTACTTTGGATTCGAGTGTTCCTGCTAAATATTTTGTATTTCATGGAAGGACTAAGAATAAAACTTTGACCGAGTATAATTATTGATCAAAAAATATAAAAACAACAACTATTAATGGACCTTCAGGTTTGTAATCTAATTTTTTTGAAATGAAAAAATTTATTATATGTTTATTATTAATTTCTTTTTTATCTTGTAATGAAAAAGAAACAGTTTTAAAAAAGGATACTACGCCCTCGTTATCTTTTTTAGGTGTTGAAATGTATGATGGGTTAAGTCCGTATGCTTTTTTTTATTCAATAGATTTTGATAAAGGCAACATCATAAGATATATGATAAATATTGAGTTTATTCATCTTTTACCGCCAAAAGATTATGAAGGTAATTTTAATAAAAGGTTATATGATAAAGATAGTTTAGGTGGAGAATTTTCATTAAAAATAGTTCCTGAAAAAGAAAGAAAAACTAAAATTGTTAAGTTATTAAATGAAGAAAAAGAAAGGCTATTAAAAATTATTTTATCCTTTGACAGGGATGATTTAAAAAGTAGTTTTACTTTAGACGTAGAACCTATAAATCTTTTTATTTGCAAATATCATTTAATTTATGAAGACGGTAAAATAATAGATGTTGAGAGAGAGTTTAACCTTAGAGATAAGCATTTAGAATTAAATGAAGAAATAAACAATCTTTTTTTAAGTTTGAGTCGATAATATTCCCTAGCTGGTCCGAGCGTCTCTAAATAATCGGCATCGCTACCGCGAGCTTCTAGCTCGTGGACACAACAAATAAAAAGACAAAAAGCAACTTTTAAAAGAGTTGCTTTTATTGTTTTAAAAAATACTATATTTACAACACGTTCTTACAAATAATTTTGAGTTGCACATGACTATCGTTCTTTTGGAATGACCTTGCCAGGCCTAGAGAAACCAAGCCCTGACTACCGTTACGGCTTCCAAGGACAAGAAAAAGATGATGAGTTAAAAGGACCTTGAAATAGTTTAAACTACATTTTTAGAATGCACGACCCAAGAGTGGGTAGGTTTTTTGCGGTGGATCCTTTAGAACCTAAATATCCTTGGTATACTCCTTATCAGTTTAGTGGGAATTCTCCTGTAATGTCTATAGAACTAGAAGGATTAGAAGAGCATAAAACTGCTAACGAAAATCAAAAAATGAACCAGGTTTATTCGAAAAGGTAATATTTGGTTTAGTAGATGTTTTTGATACTTGGTCAAGATTAAAAGGTATAAACAAACATGAAGGAAAAAATGTAGATGATAAAATACAAAACTCATTTTTGGGATTTCGAGAATTTGCAACAAATGATACTTTCTTTTTACTAGGTGCATTTAATCAACCAGGTTTTAGATGTGATGGCGGAGATAGTGATGATCAAGTAAATTTTTCATTTCGTTTTTTTAACAATTCAAAAAAAGGTATTGGTGGGTTTCAAGGTCTTGGATATTCAACTAAGTTTACTAGTTATTTGTCTAAAATTATTAATCCTCTAAACAGTAAAGCTAATTGTGTATTCTGTGCAATTGAGTTTCAAAAAAGGATTATGAATATGGCTTATGGAGCTGCTAAAAACACTTCAGGCTATGGACTGGAAGAAGCTGATTTAGCTGCTGAGTTATTTAGAGTTTTTGGAGGATATTCCAGTAAAATAGTCACAGAAGTAGGTGTTGATGGTTTGAAAAACACATTAAACACCCAACTAAAAAACCATAAAAATTTCACTATTATTGTAGGTCGATTAAGAGATCAGTCTAAATTTAAAGCTCATGCTTTTAATGGAATATTGATTGATGGTGATTGGCATTTTATGGATTTACAGAATGGAGTATTATATAAAGAAAAAGCTATGGAAAGAGTATTCACTAGTTATAGGTTTTATGATGTGTATAAGTAAAAGAATTAAAGACATATTTGTAAAAGAATTGAAATATGAAGTAAAAATTAATAATATCTTATTGATAGATGATAATTATTATGTGTTTTTTGAACCTGCTTATAATATAAAAGGAGTAGAATATTTTACAAATACAGGCCCGCTTGCTATTAATAAAATTACTAATGAGTACAAATTTACTTATTTTACTGATTTTCTTTCAACATACGGTAACAGACCTGAGTATCTGAATTATATCAAAAAATACCCAAATTTAACTTATAAGGAGATAATAAATTATGTAAAAAACAGAGCTTATTTAGTTGATAGTGATTTTTTTAAAATTGTAATGATATATGAAGATAGTTTTAAATCTAATTATCTTACAATTGAAAGAAAATCTATTTCTGAAATAGAATTAATTATAACAAATGTCTTTTTCAGAAAATTAATATTGAAATTTTTACATGATATAAATGCAATATTTATAAAAAAAAATGACACTATATTTATTGTTGAGATTAAGTTACCCAGCTCCCCAGACAACTATGGTTTTACCAAATAAAAAATGTTAAAATTTTCAGTTATTTTTTGCGAATAATTCAATAACTTTATGTTGGAAAAACACAAATAAGTCTTGCTAAGGGGAAGAAGTTTTTTACTTCTTTCCTTTCAAAAGAAAATTTATTTGTTTCTTTTTTAAGCTACTTTTCTTTCATATAGTTTATTATTTCCAGAGCTGTATTCAAATGGAACCACACCACAATAACAAGCCAATTGCCTTGGGTTTTCATACATTGTGAATTCATTTGTAAAACAAATTAGCAACAAAGCGGTTACTTTTCCAATTCCTACAACTGAGGTTGCTTTTTCAAATAAATTAGAAAGTTTTTCATCATCTTCGATGACTTTATCTAATTCTTTTTCAATGTTTTTCAAATATTTTTCTATACCTTGAATTGTTGATTTGGAATACTTTTGACTTAATTTAGCCAATTCTGGTTCAAACTCTTTCAACTCATTGGTGTTTTTGATTAGCAATGCTTTTGTCTTTACCAAATGATCTCTAAGAGTAAGCAGTTTACGTATTTTATCAACTATTTTTCTAGTAGATTGATAAAACTGTGCTTCCTCTTGGTTTTTCATTGCATAATAAGCAATTCTATGAGCATCCACTTTATCATTCTTCCCTCTTTGAACACTTAAACTGCGAATGATTTTTAATGACATCTCAACCCAAACAGTGAATTCTTTTGCAAGTAAATGTTGAGTGATGATTTTGCCATACAAACCTGTGTGCTCCATACAAGCTAAGGTGTTTTCTGCATTAGACTGATAGGATTTTAACCAATTAGTCAACTCTTTTAAACCTTTGCTATCATTGGTAAACTGATTATGAATAGTGTTGTTTTTATCACTATTCAAAATTACTACTGCATCAAAATATTCTTTTGACACATCGATTCCTAGAAAATTACTAAATTTACTCATAGAAAAAGATTTTAATGTTAGCAACCAAACTATTGAATCTTCTATCGAAGCCTTAATAATAGTCCTTTAAGACTGAATAACTATTTGATGCTGATTCAATAAAACTGACAAAGTCCTGATCTGGGGATAAGCCTTAAAACTTTGCGGCGCGAATGGTTTACTTTGTCAGTTTTGGTTGTTATTAAATTTACGAATTTTTCAAAGAACAAATCTAAAGGCTGGCGCGGGCGTCTCTGAATAATCGGTAACGCTACCGCAAACTCCTAGCTTGTGGACATAAAGAATAAAAACAATAAAATGCATTCTATAAAAAGGATGCTTTTGTTTTTTTATAGTGTAGTTGTAAAGTTTTACAGATAACCTTTAAAATGTTTTTTAACAACTCAACCTTGCCATTATTTTTTTAAGCTCTATTTTTGCAAAAATGCTTTTAAGTAAAAATTGTGAATTACCAAACCTATTATAAAAACATTACCCTTTCTTTTTCAGATCAAGGAAAAGGAACAGCTATTATTCTATTACATGGTTTTTTAGAAAATAGTAATATGTGGAATGCTTTAGTTCCAGAATTATCTAAAAAAAATAGAGCAATTTGTATCGATTTATTAGGTCATGGTAAAACCGATTCTTTGAGTTATGTACATACTATGGAAGATATGGCAGATGCAGTACACCATGTAGTACATGAACTAAAATTAAGAAAAGTAGTTTTAGCTGGACATTCTATGGGTGGTTATGTTGCTTTAGCTTTTGCAGAATTATACCCTGAAATGGTAAAAGGTTTAGTTTTAATCAATTCTACATCTAAGGAAGATAGTAAAGAACGAAAATCAAATCGTGAAAGGGCTATTTTGGCAGTAAAACAAAATTACAAAGCTGCTATAAGCATGTCTATCGCTAATTTATTTAGTGATGAAAACAGAATGAAATTAACTTCAGAAATTGAATGGGCTAAAAAAGAAGCCTTAAAAACTTCTCTACAAGGCATTATAGCTGCTCAAGAAGGAATGAAAGCAAGAAAAGATAGGGAAATACTTTTACACACAACATTGTTTCCTAAAACCCTTATTTTGGGAAAGAAAGATCCTGTTTTAAATTATGAAGACAATAAAACGCAAATTGAAAATACAAATGTAGAATTAGTCACTTTTGATGATGGACACATGAGTCATTTTGAGAATAAAGATGAGTTAGAAAATGTACTTATAAATTTCTTAAAAAGGGTATGATTATAAGATAATTATCCTTTATACTGTTTAATTTCAACAATATCTGAGGGTAAACTAAATCCGCCTTTCATTAATTCCTGTAATACTTGCTGCATTACTTCAGTTTTTATTCCTGAATGATATGTTTTTGAAGTTGATTTAAACGTATCGATCCAAAACATTACTTTTAAGTTAATCGTACTTGCTGCAAATTCATCTATAACTACTATTGGTTGTTTACTTTCATTAATAACTCCTTCAATTTTTTTAACAGTTTCTAAAATTAAATTGATTGCTTTTTTTATATTGCTTTCATAATCTAAACCAATTATAAATTCATATCGTAAAAATCCATCGATTGTATAATTAAAAAGAGGATTCTTGATTATCTGACCATTAGGAATAAAAACATCTTTGCCATCTAAAGTTTTTATTCTGGTTTCCCTAATAGTTAAATCAACAACATATCCTATAATATTTTCAGTTTCTATGAGATCATTAATTTTGAATGGACTTTTAAAAGCTAATAAGATTCCTGCAAGAAAATTTTCTCCAATATCTTTAAAAGCAAAACCTACAATAAAAGTTAATATTCCAGCTCCAGCTAAAATATTTGATGTTAAATCGCTAAAACCTAAAATCCTAAGAAAAATAATTATACATAATATTTTTATTGAAATGCTAACAAATTGTGAAACAAAAATTGTTGTTAAAGCATTTTCTGAAGTAGGCAATATTTTTCTTTTAATAATTGATTTTATCTTATTTGCAACAAAAAAACCAGCAATTAAAAAGATAGAAGCAAATAAAACAGACGGTAAATTAGCCTCTAGTTTTAAAATTATAACCTGAAAAGTTTCTTGTAATTTTTCCATTTAATTAATTATTTTAGAGTTCTCTTATATAAATTTATCGTTAGATAAGATATGAAGGATAAATAAGATTAGTAAATTACAATATTTCTTTGAAATCTACATTAGCATTCAAAATCTCATTAATTAATACTATCATTTCAGATTTAAATGCTTCCAAAATCTCATCGGTAATTAATGTTTGAGAAACAACTCCACGTCCTTTTCCTAATCCAAAAGACATAAACCCTGCTTTCATGTTCTTAAATGAAATAATTCCAGCTTCAACGGGATAATCTTTATATTCGTGTTTTTCTCTGAACATTAAAGCATAACACAATAATTGAATTATCTTTTCATTTTTAATATCATTTGTTAAACCATCAAATTCGTTTATTTTCAGCGTATTGGCTTCTACCTTACCTGTTTTGTAGTCAATAATTCTAATAGTATTATTTCTTATTTCAATTCTATCTACATTTCCTGAAATTTTAACAGGATATGATAGTTTTCCATCTTGGATAACTACTTCTAATCGTTCTTCAAGAGAAAGAATTTTAACTGTATCACCTTCTTCTATTAATTTCTTTTCAAGTTGGAGAAAATTGAAAATATTCCTTTTTGCAACTTCAAAAGCTAATAAATTTTTCCCTTTTTTAATTTCTCCTTCTTTGTAAACAATTTTAAATTGATCTAATGTTGTATTATCAATTTTTGAGATCATTTCATCAATATCCTGAACAGTTAAGAATTTATCAATATAAGACTTGTATAGAACCTCTAAAGTTTCATGAATAATTGTTCCTAATGTATTAATTGCAATGTTTTCCTCAACTTCATCCATTTCATTTATTCTAAGCACTCTTTGAAAATAAAACTGAATAGGATTTCTAATGTATGTAGTTAATGATGATGGTGAGAATCCTTTAACTGTTGCAATTTCAGCGAGTCTTTCCATCATTTTATCAGATTTTGGAATTCTCATGATGCTATATGCTTTTTCTGGTAAAACGGCATTATATATTTTATGCGTAATATTATGCTTAGGCTGCTTTTCAATCTCTAATTGTGTAATAAATCTACTTTTTTCACCTGCATCAATTCCTTCATTGTCTGTGTTATACAATAAATAAATATTTTGAGCTCTATGTAATAAATGATAGAAATGATAGCTATAAATAGCATCCTTTTCTTTGTATGTAGGCAATCCTAATTCCTTCTTAACATCATAAGGAATAAAGGAGTTTTGTGATTTACCTGATGGAAATTTTCCCTCATTAACAGAAGTAATAATTACATTATCAAAATCTAATACTCTACTTTCTAAAACACCCATAATTTGTAAACCTGTAAGTGGCTCTCCTTCAAAAGAAACTTCTGCAAGATCTATAACTTGCTTATACATTTCATAAAGTGAATCTATAGTGTCAATCCTTTGGTATGTTTCGCAATAATTTATTAGTTTATTAATCACTTTATAAGTAGCATAGACAAATGCTTTCACCACCTTTTCTTCTTCACTATCATTATTTAAAAAAGTTTTTATTTTAAGCAATATAGATCCAATTCTATTGAGAATTTCAATAGTACTCACATCCCACTTTGAAAATAATAAATCGAAATATTCATTTTCTACATCAGGATATTTCTCCTGTCTTAATCGAAATAAGGTGTCAAAAGAGAAAAAAGTAAAATTGTTATTATGAATGGTTTGAATAACTTCATTAACTCCTAAATAGGGCTCTACTAGAGGATGATTTAAAATATCTAAAACTTCTTTGTAATAAAAAGTATAATTTGAAGATTTTCTCTTTATGGCGTTTGAATGTAATTTGAAAAGCTTATTTACTAATAATTGCGCAGGATTATTTTTTCCAGAATAACCCATTGTAATATTTAATGCTTCTACAGAATTTGGCAAAGCATATAGAACAGGGATCAATAAATTTTCATCTCCTAACACAATTGCTGTTTTGCTTCCATCTTTCTGATTGGCTTCTAGATCTTCAATAATTTTACCTGCAATTTTTGCTTGTCCAATAGTTTTAGGTGTTCCAATTATATCAATATTTTTCTCTTGCTGAAAATCCTCAGAAATCCACTCAAAAGGTTGGGTAGAATAATTCTTCCATTGTTTTTTAAATCTTCTTATAAATAAACCCGCATCATGATAAGAATTACTAATGAAAAAACCATCTATATCCCAATATATTTTAGCTTGATCACTAGATAGAAGATGTAGAATTATTTTTTCTTCTGCTTGATTTAAAGCATTAAATCCAGCAAAAACAAGCTTTTTATCTTCTAAACTTAAACTATTCGAGTATGGTATTAAATTTTCTACAGCTTCTCTATATATCAATCCTTGATATCCAATCTTATTGTTTTTTAAAGATTTATATAGTGAATTATAATATTCTGGAATTTTCTTCCAAAACTCTAAATGATTGTCAATTAATGATGTTGTATCAGATGCTTCTAAATCCCATCTTTTCAATGCTTCAATGTCTTTTAAATAAGAGAAAACATAATTAGGATCTAAAAGGTATCTGTCAATTTCATTAAAATCTTGAAGTAGTGTTTTTGCCCAATTTGAAAAAACATCAAAAGATTGCAAGTTCTCTTTTTTAGTAATTTCGTAATAAACCTCATAAAACTCAAAAAGCAACGCAATAGAGTCTATAGTCCTAATGTCTGATATGTCTTGAATTAAATCTTCAATACTCGTTATTTGAGGCGCAAAAATAGTCTTTGATGTATATTTATTTAAGCTATCTAATAGAAAAACTTTAGCCCTTTTGTTTGGTAATACAATAATTACGCTTTGTAAATTATCATTATACTTTTTGATAATTTCTTTTGAGAGTTTGTCTAAAAAAGATTCATTTTCCATTGCATAAAAATAAAAAAAACGCTCCGATAAATCGAAGCGTTTTAATAATATTATAAGTTAAGGAAAATTATTTTTTTAATTTCACTTCAACTCTTCTGTTGTTAGCTCTACCTTTTGCAGTTTTGTTTGAATCAATTGGCATAGTTTCTCCGTAACCTGCAGAAGTTAATCTAGAAGCATCGATACCGTTTTCAATTAAATAAGTTTTAACTGCACCAGCTCTATCTTCAGATAATTTTTGATTTAAAGAATCTGAACCTTGGCTATCTGTATGACCTTCAATACTAAATTTAGAAGAAGGATACTCTTTTAAGATAGCAGTAATTGCTTGTAAAACTGGGTAAGTTTGTTGTTGGAAAGATGATTTTCCTGAATTAAATAAAATTGTTTTTGCATAATCATTTAATTTTTTGATAGCTTCATCAGAAACCTCAGGACAACCGTTATTTGCAACTGTACCAACTACTGTAGGACATTTGTCATCTTTATCTAATACACCATCTCCGTCAGTATCAGGCCATGGACAACCACCGTTATCTTTAGCTCCTTTAACTGTAGGACATTTGTCATCTTTATCAGCTACACCGTCACCGTCAGCATCTGGACAACCATTCATGATTTTAGTACCAGCTACTTCAGGACATGCATCTTCATTATCAATGATTCCATCACCGTCAGTATCAGGACATCCATTGTGCTCAGGAGTACCAGCTACTTCAGGACATGCATCATCTTTATCAGCGATACCATCTTTATCTGTATCAGGACATCCGTTAAATTCTTTAAGACCTGGCTCATTAATACAAGCATCATCTTTGTCATAAACTCCGTCACCATCTGTATCTTTTCCTCCAAATCTGAAAGTAAGACCAGCAAAGTGTTGGATATGAGTTGGAACATCAGCATCAGCAACTCTATTTTCATCAAATGAGTGCTTATAAGTAGACTGTAATTGAATACCTATTCCTTCTGTAACCCAAAATGTTAATCCTAAACCTCCATTTACTGTACCAGCAGAAGCATCTCCAAAGAAATTATAACCACCACCTACATTAATAGAAGGATCTAACCAAGTAGATTTGATTAAATCTTGAAAGCTATACTTTATAACCGCATCAACTGCATAATAAGATAAATCTCCAGGATTTAATATAGCGTCAGTATTATCAGTTCCAGGAACTCTTTCTAACCATTTGTCGATTTTGTTAACAGATCCTGTTAAACCAACAGAAAAACCATCTCCTACATATCTAGATACGTTTAAATAAGATACTGATGGTAAAATGTTCCAATTGTCTCTAGCGTTAAGTAATTGGATAAATTGTGGGCTAGAATTACCGTCGGCACTTACCTTGGTATCTACCGCATTTGCTCCAAAGGACACTGCCCATGGATTGTCACCGTTTTGTGCTTGCGATGTTAAACCAGCAAACAATAAACCAGCAGCAAATAATTTGTTTAGATGTTTCATACTTTATTTTTTAAATTACAATGCGTTATAATTGGAACAAAAATACTATTTTTTTTTAAATACAAAAAGTTTTGTTAAAAAAAGTAGAGCCTATTTTTATTCTAATTAATAATTTTCAATGATTTCCCAACTTCTGTAAAAGCTTTTATAGCAATATCAAGATGTTCTTTACTATGAGCAGCAGACAACTGGACTCTAATTCTTGCTTTTTCTTTTGGTACTACTGGGAAGAAAAAGCCAATTACATAAATTCTCTTTTTTAGCAATTCTTCAGCCATTGTTTGTGACAATTTAGCATCATAAAGCATAACAGGTACAATTGCAGAGTCTCCATCTATAATATCAAAACCTGCTTTTTTCATTCCGTCTTTAAAATAGTTTGTATTCCACTCTAATTTATCACGTAATGAAGTATCCTTGTCTAATAATTCAAAAACTTTTAATGAAGCACCTACGATTGATGGCGCTAATGAATTTGAAAACAAATAAGGTCGTGAACGTTGTCTTAATATTTCGATAATCTCTTTTTTCGCTGTAGTATAACCACCCATTGCACCTCCTAATGCTTTGCCGAGCGTCCCTGTGATGATATCAACTCTTCCCATAACACCCTTCGCTTCAAGAGTTCCTTTTCCTGTTGCACCAATAAATCCTGCGGCATGACATTCATCTACCATTACCATTGCATCATATTTATCTGCTAAATCACATATTTTATCTAGTGGAGCTACTAATCCATCCATTGAAAACACTCCGTCAGTAACAATTAATTTAAAACGATGTCCTGCTTCTGTAGCTTTTATTAGTTGTGCTTCTAAATCTTGCATGTTATTATTTTCATATCGATAACGTGCTGCTTTACACAAGCGAACTCCATCAATGATGGATGCATGATTTAAACTATCTGAAATAATACAATCTTGATCTCCAAGTAATGGCTCAAATACACCTCCATTTGCATCAAAAGCTGCTGCATAAAGAATAGTATCTTCTGTTCCGTAAAAATCAGCTATTTTTTGTTCTAATTCTTTATGAATATCTTGTGTTCCACAAATAAAACGTACTGACGACATTCCAAAACCATGCGAATCTAAAGCGTCTTTTGCAGCTTGTACAACTTCAGGATGTGAGGATAGCCCTAAATAATTATTAGCACAAAAATTCAGAACAGTTTCTCCTGTAGAAATTTTTATTTCTGCTCCTTGTGGAGACGTTATAATTCGTTCTTTCTTAAACAATCCATTCTCTTGAATAGTGTTTAATTCATCTTGTAAGTGTTGTTTAATTTTACCGTACATTATAATTATTTATATTGTTTTATTATTTTGCTTACAAAAATACTATTTCTATTTTTTCTCCAATGTAAACTAATGCTTTTTTTACAATTTTAAAACCCATTTCTTCAATTACATGAGCATAATCATTAAGTTGAATTTTATATTTATCTATAGTTTCTCCTGTTTTATAATCTAATAAAAAAGCATTTTGTTGTTTAATTACAACTTTATCTGGTTTTGTGTTTCCAAATCCTTTTTTAATTATAGTTTGTTCATTGTAAACAATTCCTTCTCCATCAAAAAAATCAACTAATTCATCACGTGTTACAATTTCTTCTATAACTTCTTTTATATAATCTTTTTGAGAAATAGTAATTAATCCATTTTCTAAAGCAACATCTATTGCCGATTCAACATCTTCTTTTGTTTTTATAAATGCTAAAATTTCATGTAAAAGATTTCCAAATTCAATTGCTTTTTGTTGCTCCGTATTCCACATTAAAGATTCTCGTTGAGCAATTTTAATTTTTTTAGTTTGTAATCTTTCCGAAACAAGTTCTATTGATTTTTGATTTTCTTTAAAATAATTTTCTTTTGATTTTCTATTCGATTCTCCAAATTCGTATTCTAGCTTTCCTTCTTCATACTTACCATTAATCTGTAGGAATTCTATAAAATAAGAAGAGAGATTATTTGGCAATCCTGCTTTTGTAATTAAATGATTTGATATAATATATAATTGTTCTTCCGCTCTAGTTAGCGCAACATACAAAACATTTATAATGTCTAGTATTTCTTCTTGACTTTTTTCTTCATAAATATTTTTAGCATTCTCTCCATAGTTAGTAACATCTTTCTTTTGATTAACTAATGCTTTTGGAAAGTCGATTTTTTCATCATCATCAAAATCTATCCAAAGTTTATTTCTATTATTTGCAGAAAAATTTTCTTCGGCAAATGGATAAATTACAATTGGAAATTCTAAGCCTTTTGATTTGTGAATTGTCATAATCCTAACAGCATTATTTCCTTCTGGTGATGGAATACTTTTTTTATAGCCTGTTTTATCCCAATAATCTAGAAAATCAGCAATTCCAGATTGTGTTTTATTATCTCTTTCTAAAACTAAATCTAGAAAATATTGAACATAAGATGTGTTTGTTTTTTCTTTTATAAATGTTGAAACAATTATTTCTACTGCTTCATATAATGATTTTTTTCTACAATCTTTAAATGATATTTGTATTTGAACATTATTTAAATAATATTCTAACTCTAGTTCTGACAGGTCTTTTGCTTGAATTATAAAATCGTGTATTTCAATTTTATTTTGATTGTATTTTCCTATAAAATACAACATTCTAGCTTTTGCTTCCTGATCTTTATTGTTTTTTAAATAGCGTAATACATCAATAATTAATTTTACTTCAGTTGCATTTTGTATTAGTAATGTCTCTGATGATAAGATAGGAATATTTTTCTCTGTAAGGAAATTAGCTAAATATACACCATCTAACTTTCGTCTCGTTAACAGAACAATATCTCTATAAGAAAAACCATCTTCTAACACTTTTTGAATGGTTTTTAATGTTGTTTCTAAGTATAATATTACCTTTAACGAGTATTCTTTATCATCAATTTCAGAAATTGAATCTTCTTCAGAAGCATCAATAAAGGATATATTAACATAACCACCTTTTTTATCATTTGCTTTCTGGTAACTATTTTCTAAATAAAGCTCTTTGTAATCTTCATTTTCAAATTTGCTTGACAAAAAGGAGAAAAATGTGTTATTAAATTGAATTACTTGCTCAAAACTTCTATAATTTGTGTCTAATCGTATTGTTTCTTTTTCTTTATTTGAAAAAGGATTAATTTCTGGTTTGCTTAAAACGATGAATTGTTCTGCTTTTCCTCCTCTCCATCTATATATCGACTGTTTTGGATCACCAACAAGCATTAAACTTCCTCTAATTCCATTATCTTCACTTGACAATGCATTATCGATAAGAGGAATAAGATTTTGCCACTGCATTATGGAAGTATCTTGAAATTCATCTATAAAAAAATGACGATATTTTTCCCCTAATCGTTCATAGATAAAAGGAGCTGGTTGATTTTGAATTTCATTGAAAATAATTTTATTAAAATCTGATATTGATAAAATATTTTGCTCTTCTTGAATTTTCTTGAACTCTAAATTAATGGTATTTAAAAGTGAAAGTGGGTTAATATTTTGTAAAAAAGCTTCGTAAAATGCTATTTTAGAAATATTATAATAAGCTTGTTTCAATAATACTAATAATTCTCCCGATAGACTTTCAATAAGATCTCTATCTTTTGCAGTTTTGTTTATCGCAATGTCATCAAAATACTGATATTTGTAATTATCTTTTATAGAAAGTGTATTCTGACCTATTTTTTCAATATGATTAGGAAATGTTTTTCTTGAAAAAGAGTTCAAATCTACTCCATTTTCATGTAAAATTTTCTCACATTTTAATGAAATATTATTATTCTCTTGATTAAAAAAAGCTATTTTATTTTTTAATATTTTTTTAATATTTGAGAAGTCTTCAAAAGATTTTTCTTGAAATTCGTTAATTTCATTCGCATCATTTTCATTAATAAGAAGTTTAGATATTTCTATCAACTCTTTTGAAATATCCCAATTTTTATCTTCATCTGTTTTATCTCTTGTAAAATCAATTAATAATTGGGTTAAATATTCATCTTCTCCTACTTTTGAAATAACAACATCTACAGCTTCTTGAAGAATTGAATCCGTATCTAAAGTGACTTCAAAATTTGGAGGTAAATTTAAATCCTGAGCAAAAGAACGAATTACTTTATGAGTGAATTTATCAATTGTAGAGATGCCGAAAGCTGCATAATTATGAATTATATTTTTGATAATTGCTTTTGATTTATCTTTTAGTGTACCAATGGTTAAACCTGTTTCTAAACTAATATCTTTTAATATGCCTAATGCTTTTTCTGATGTATCAATTTTAGAGAACTCATATAAACTATCCACAATACGCGATTTCATTTCTTCCACTGCTTTATTTGTAAAAGTAATTGCCAAAATCCTTTTATAAGCATCGTCCGAATTGGCTAAAAATAATATTTTTAAATATTCTTTAGTCAATGTATATGTTTTTCCAGACCCAGCAGAAGCATCATATAGGGTAAAAGCCGCTTTTTTCAAATGTTATATTTGTCTTAATTATGGTTCTATAAGAACAATCTATTTTTTATTCCAAAGTTAAATTTATAAATTTGGAATCACTAATACTAATCATAAAAATAATATCATGGCATTTGAATTACCAAAATTACCATATGCATACGATGCATTGGAACCACATATTGATGCAAGAACAATGGAAATACACCATACAAAACATCATAATGCTTACACAACAAATCTGAATAATGCAATTGCAGGAACAGATTTAGAAGGAAAAACAATTGAGAACATTCTTTTAAATTTAGATTTAAACAACGGAGCTGTTAGAAATAATGGTGGTGGTTTTTATAATCATAATTTATTCTGGACTGTAATGTCTCCTGATGGAGGAGGAAAACCTTCTGGAGAATTAGCTGCTGCAATTGACGAATCTTTTGGGTCTTTTGATGCTTTTAAAGCTGAATTTTCAAAAGCGGCTGCAACTCGTTTTGGATCTGGATGGGCTTGGTTGTGTATTCATAAAGGAGGAAAGTTAGAAGTGTGTAGTTCTGCAAATCAAGACAATCCTTTAATGACAGGAATAGGGTGTGAAGGAACTCCTATTCTAGGACTTGATGTATGGGAACATGCTTACTATCTTAATTATCAAAACAGAAGACCAGACTATGTTGAAGCTTTTTTTAATGTTGTTAATTGGACTGAAGTTACTAGACGATTTGCTGTTGAAAAATAAGATTTTCTTAAAATCAATATAAAAAGACAAAGTCACATTAATGTGACTTTGTCTTTTTATATTGTGCTACGAGATCAGAAAACCTAACTAGTGGTTCGGTGGAGCAGACCATCGTAGAGCGCGTGCGTTTTACTTAGAATTTTTCTGGTAAGCTAGGAAAAAAAATAAAATCTACAATATTAAAACCAAAAACAGAACATCAAACTAAAATGGTATTCTGTTTTTATATTTATAAGCCTTTAGTAAAACGTTTATTATTTAGGTTTATAACTCTGTCGAGTGAAAGATTCGCTGGGAGTGGGAATAAACTTTTACAGCTTTTTCATAAAATACAATATTTAAATCAAGAAGAAATAAATAGTATTAAAACCATGCTTAAAGCTTTTGTCTTTCAAAAAGATATTCAAAAACAGTTTTCTTAAGAACTTACACCTACACTAAAAAACAACAAAAGCAACTCTTTTAAAAGTTGCTTTTGTTATTTTATTCTTTGTGTCCACGAGCTAGAAGCTCGCGGTAGCGATGCCGATTATTTAGAGACGCTCGCACCAGCCTGGAGTTCGTTAATCAGACAACAATGTTTTCTTATATAACGCACAATCAACTCTATTTTCTATAAGCAATTCACTTCTGTTAGGGTTATCAATATAAACTAAAACTTCAAAACACTCACCTATATATTCTTCGTTTGCATCATCATCATATTTTGAACTATAATAAAACTTATTCTTGTATCTAAATTTATACCTATAATAATAATTCAAATTAAAATCCCTCTGGATATCTGATATTTTAGCCGTCAGCACTATCTTTTCTCTTGATTCGTCATATCTTTTTGATAAATATAACAAACCGATTAAAATAGAGAAAACAAGAATTGGTTGCCAATATTTTTTATAAAGACCTATTAAAATCATATTCTTTCCGTTTTTCTTCCTTTTTCATAAAACTTGGTGTCAAACCTTGTTTGACCATTTTGGTCATAGCTTTAGTCATTGCCTGCGAAGAAGCTTCTAGGTAAGCTCCCATAGCAGAGGTGCTAAAAAGAGGAGCTGCTCTAGTTGAAATAGAACTATTAATTTTGGAACTAACTCTTCCAAAAGTATAATTAATAGTAGTATCTTCAAGACTATTTACTGAAAACCCATCTTCTGCTTTTATATTTGTAAATGACCTAATAAACAAACCTCCTTTACCTCCTGTTAAAGTAGCCATACAAATATCACCATAATCAAATCCTCCAAGTGAAAAATCATTATATACAAAAGTTTTAAACGCATATTGTGATGTAATTTCTGCACCTCCTCCTACAACTGCCGTTCTAAATGTATTAACAGCAAATTGACTCTGTAAAGCAGGTATCCAACCAGATCCCGTCACCGTTTCAGCAAATGCTGTTGTTCCAAACCATGCAGAATATGCAGCATAACCTTCTAAAAACACAAAGCCAGTAGAACCTGCTAACAACCCACCCCCAATTCCTTTCATAAAAGGGTCGTGTGCTGCCAAATAATGATTTGAATGTTGTTTCTGGTGAGATTCAATAGTAACCTCACGAACTTGCGCTTGAGGAACTTGTACTGAGGGTGTTCTAGCATATGCTCTTAAAGTATTAAAACTTGATGGTTGCTGTATATTTAAACTTGCTGAACTGTATGCATCAAAAAACCAATTAAAATACCTATCATTTACAGGCCCTAACGCAGCATATTGAACTTGACCTTGACTACCAACAATCCATCCACCCTCAAGTCCTTCTATCTCAACCATATCAATAACACTATTACTTGCAAATTGATAAGGTGTTAATTCAGGATATTCTTTCGTCAAAGGATCCACAGCAAAAAACCTACCCACTCTCGGGTCGTGCATTCTAAACGTATAATTCAACGAGTTTCCTTCCCCTTTTAGTTCATCATCTTTTTCTTGTCCTTGGAAGCCGTATCTGTAGCTATTGCTTGAACCATGCCTACCAGGCAGCAATTGACCAAAAGGATAGTAGTCAAAACTTGCTAAGTACTAATGATATTGATACTTAATGCCAGATTAAAAGTATCTAAAAATAGCACTTTCTCGTTTTTTTTGACATTTTTTTAGCCTAAAATAGTCTCTTTTGTTTCTAAATGTAAGAACGTTTCTATATCTCAAATATAAGAAAATATTTAAATAATTAGAAAATTAAGAATAGAAATAAATTTAGTTTCACAAGAGGTTATAACAAAATAGCGACTCACAATTATAAGTCGCTATTTTTAAATTAATCATTAGAAATCGATTGCTTTTAACTATTCATTATTGATTCAATTTCATCTACTTCAATAGGAATATTGCGCATTAGATTAAAAGGTTCGCCAGAAGATTGAATTACAACATCATCTTCTAAACGGATACCAAAACCTTCTTTCGGAATATAAATACCAGGTTCTACGGTGAAAACCATATTAGCTTGCATTGGTTCATATAATAAACCATAATCGTGTGTATCTAATCCCATGTGGTGAGAAGTTCCATGCATGAAATATTTTTTATAAGCTGGCCAATCTGGATTCTCGTTTTGCACATCAGCTTTGTCTAATAAGCCTAAACTTAATAATTCGGAAGTCATTAGTTTTCCAACTTCAATATGATATTGTTTCCATAATGTACCAGGAACAAGCATTTTTGTAGCTTCATTTTTTACTTTTAAAACAGCATTATAGACAGCTTTTTGTCGGTCATTAAACTTTCCAGAAACAGGAATCGTTCTTGTCATATCACTAGAATAATTAGCATATTCTGCTCCTACATCAAGTAATAACAAATCACCATCATGGCATTGCTGATTGTTTTCAATATAATGTAAAACATTAGCATTGTTTCCTGAAGCAATAATTGGAGTGTAAGCAAAACCTTTAGAACGGTTTCTTAAAAATTCATGTGCAAATTCGGCTTCAATTTCATATTCCATTACATTTGGTTTTACAAAATTCAAGATTCTTCTAAACCCTTTTTCTGTAAGATCACATGCTTTTTGAATTAAATCTAATTCTTCGCTTTCTTTTATAGAACGAATACGTTGTAGAATAGGATTTGATTTTTCAACTTTATGACCTGGATAATTTTCTTTCCACCATTTTACAAAACGAGCTTCACGAGTTTCAGTCTCAATAGTTGCACGATAATGCTCATTTGTATTAATATACATAGTTTCAGCATAAGCCATAATTTCTTTTAATGTTTTATGGAAATCTTGTAACCAAATTACGGTTTTAATTCCACTAACTTCAAAAGCGCGTTCTTTTGTTAATTTTTCACCTTCCCAAACAGCAATGTGTTCATTTGTCTCTTTTAAGAATAAAATTTCTTTTAAATTTTCGTATGGAGCATCTGGGAAAAGAAGTAAAACACTTTCTTCTTGATCAACACCGCTAAGGTAGAAGATATCTCTGTGTTGGGCAAAAGGAAGTGTACTATCTGCACTTACTGGATAAATATCATTAGAATTAAATATTGCAACACTATTAGGTTTCATTTGTGAAACAAATTTTTTACGATTCTTTATGAATAAATCTCGATCTATTTGATGGTATTTCATGCTAATTTGGTTTTATTATTCTTCAAAATTAAAAACTATTTATATTAAGTGTTATAGCCAAATGGCGCTATTTTATGTTTTTTCGAATTCTACTCATATGACGAGTTGAAATCCCTAAAAAAGAAGCTAAATAGTGTAAAGGAACTTCTTGTAATAGTTTTGTTTCGTTTACTAATAGCTTTTTATAACGCTCTTCGGGAGTTAAAGTTAATAAATCAATTCGGTAATCGTCAATCAAACAAATTTGTTTTTCAATTAATTTGGAATAAAACTGATTAAACCCTTTGTTATTTTTTACTAAATCGCTAAAAGTTTCAAAATCTATAACCCATAAGTTACAATCTGAAATTGCTTTAATGCTTTTTCGAGAAGGAACTTTATTTAAGAAACTACTTAATGAAGTAGTAACTGAATTTTTTAAAGCCAAATAACTTGTTTTTTCCTCGTTTAAAACGGTAATAGAATGTTGTAAAATGCCATTTTCTATAAAACAAAAATAGTTGCAAATATCGTTTTCTTTTACTAAAAAATTATTTTTATTTAATAGGATATTAGAGAATAGAGATGCGGCATTTAAAATGTCTTTTTCAAAAATATCATTATCAATAAACAATTTTATGTAAGATACTAAGCTGTTTGTTGTCTTTTTAATTTTCATTGTAAATGCGGGTAATAAACTTTCAAAATTAAAAAGATAAAAAAAGAAAGATGTTAAAATGAAAATAAAAATTTTGTAACGCTTTTTATATTGAGTATTTTTCAGCAAAAAAATAATCAATGAAGAATAAAATAGTACTCTTGTTTCTTGTTTTCCAAAGTTTTATTTGGGCGCAAACCGATATGTTTTCTGATGTAGAACTCAAAAGTATTGGTCCTACTATAATGAGCGGTAGAATAGTTGACTTAGCTGTGAATCCGGAAAATCCTACTGAGTTTTATGCAGCGTATGCTTCGGGTGGACTATGGTATACTAAAAATAATGGGATGAGTTTTGAACCTGTTATGGATGAAGCATTAACGCAAAATTGTGGATCAGTAACGGTAGATTGGAAAACTGGAACAATTTGGGTTGGAACTGGTGAAGTAAATTCATCTCGTTCGTCTTATGCAGGGATAGGAGTCTTAAAATCAACTGATAAAGGGAAAACATGGACGAATATTGGTTTGCAAGATAGTCATCATATTAGTAGAATTTGGGTTAATCCAAAAAATAATAATGAAATTGTAGTTGCTGCTCTAGGTCATTTATATACTTCAAATGATGAAAGAGGTGTTTTTAAAACCATTGATGGTGGAAAAACTTGGAAAAAAGCATTATTTATTAATAAAGATACTGGAATAATTGACCTTTCAGTAGCTCCAAATAATTCTAATATAATGTATGCAGCAGCTTGGGAAAGAGAGCGTAAAGCATGGAATTTTAAAGGGAATGGAGAAAGTTCTGGAATTTATAAAAGTGAGGATGCTGGAAGCACTTGGAAATTAATTTCAACTAAGGAAAGTGGTTTTCCAAATAACGTGGGTGTTGGTAGAATAGGGCTTGCTGCTTTTAATGAAAATGTTATTTATGCAGTTTTAGATAATCAAAATAACAGACCACAATCGACGATATCTGATAAATCAAAATTGCCAATGCCAGAAATGTTTAGTGCTCCTGGTGAAGTTTTTATTCAAAAATCAAATAAAGAGATTAATGCATACTTAAAAAAGCATGGATTAAGAGAAAAATATAGAGCTCAAACAATTAAAAATTGGGTTGAAAAAGGTGAAATGCAACCATCTGAAGTAAAAAAAGTATTACAAGATGCTAATAAAGCGCTTTTTGAGACAGAAGTTATAGGTTGTGAAATTTATAAATCTATTGATGGAGGAAAGTCATGGAAAAGAACGCATGATGATTTTATAGATGATATGTATTATAGTTATGGGTATTACTTTGGTATTATTTCAGTTGATCCTAGTAATGAAAATAGAATTTACATGGGAGGAGTTCCTTTGCTTTTTTCAGAAGATGGAGGAAAAACGATTGTTAGTATAAATAAAGATAATGTTCATGCAGATCATCATGTAACTTGGGTTAATCCAAAAAATCCAAATCATATTATTAATGGTAATGATGGAGGAATTAATATTAGTTATGATAATGGTGAACATTGGATAAAATGTAATAATAATGCAGTGGGACAGTTTTATGCTGTTAATATAGATTATAATAATTCTTATAATGTTTATGGTGGCTTGCAGGATAATGGTGTTTGGGTAGGAAATAATAATTACTATCCTTCAACTTCTTGGCATCAGGACGGAAAATACCCTTATGAAAGTTTAATGGGAGGAGATGGAATGCAAATACAAATTGATAATAGGAACCCAGATATCGTTTTTACAGGATATCAATTTGGAAACTATTACAGAATTGATAGATCAAAAAATAAAATGGATTTTATCTCTCCAAAAGCAAAAAAAGACGAAAAACCATTAAGATTCAATTGGCAAACACCTATTTTATTATCTTCTCATAATCAAGATATTTTATATATGGGATCTAATTTTTTACACCGATCAATGAATCAAGGAGAAACGTGGGAGAAAATATCACCAGACTTAACGAAAGGTGCTGTTGAAGGAAATGTTGCTTTTGGAACAATTACTTCTTTTTCTGAAAGTAAGATTCAGTTTGGGCTCTTCTATGTTGGTTCTGATGATGGACTAATACATGTTTCAAAAGATGGTGGTGCAACTTGGCAAAAAATATCAAATAATTTACCACAAAATTTATGGGTTTCAAGAGTAAAAGCTTCTGCCTTTAAAAAAGAAAGGGTATATGTTACTTTAAATGGTTATCGTAATGATGATTTTAAATCGTATGTTTATGTGTCTGATGATTATGGAATAACTTGGCAAGATATAAGCGCTAATTTACCGCAAAGTCCAGTCAATGTAATTTTAGAAGATACAGAAAACGAAAATCTATTGTTTGTAGGTACTGACAATGGGTTGTTTGTTTCTTTAAACAAAGGAAAATCGTGGGAAGATTTTTCTTCTGAAATGCCAAATGTAGCAGTTCATGATTTAGTTATTCAGCCTAAGGCAAAAGAATTAATCGTAGGAACACATGGTCGTTCTTTATATAAAGTTGGAATTGATGAATTACAAAAATTAACATCAGATATTCTTAATAAATCTTTGTTTGTTTATGAAGTACCTTCGATAAAAAAATCAGAACGATGGGGAAATAGTTGGAGTCAATGGGGAAAACCTTACGAGCCTAAAACAGAAATTTGGTTTTATTCTAATTCGAATGAAGAAGTAGAAATGATTATAGAGAATGAAAAAGGAATTGTTGTTTTTTCTAAAAAAATAACAGCAAAAAAAGGATTGAACCTAGTGAATTATGACTATACACTTTCTGATGATGTAATTGCTAAATGGAAGAAAAAAGATAAAAAAGCAGTGTTTGAAAAAGCTAGAAATGGAAAACAATACGTACTTCCTGCTAAATATAGTATTCATATAAAGAAAGGCAATGAAACAGTTTTCACGAATTTAGAAGTTGTTGAAAATAAGAAAGCATAACATTTATAATCAATAAAAGGATTTAAACTATTAGTTTAAATCCTTTTTTATTACTCTCTATTTTCTTCATGCCAAGATATATTGTCTATTCTTACACCTAACTCTGCTAAAGACCATAGAAATTCATCACACTTTTGTATCTCAAAATTCAATATCAAATGAATTGATTTATTTAAAAATAGAAGATCGACAATTTCTTTTGCTTCTTTAGTATTAACTTTCGTGTTATTTTTGATAGTTAGCATGATTTTCGTACGATGTATCTTTTCATCACATCCTAATAGTTCCAAATGTTTCATAATTAACGCTTCTAATTATATTATTGAAGAGCTTATTCTAAAGAGACTAAAAACATTTTTAATCCAATAATCATATTTAATTTTATAACCTATCCAAAAATAGTCATTTGATATTAAAAATGTCTTGAAAATATACTCATAAAAATGCCTTGGGAATTTTCTCAAGGCATTTTGTTAAACCAAACTATGCTTAAAAATTAAAATTGCGCTACTTCAGTAGAATCTTTCATTGCTGTAGTCGAAGATCTATTGTTAGTAACGGTATTTTGAACCGCGTCAAAGTAGGTTGTTCCTACAAATCCTTGGTGTTTTACTGCTTTAAAACCATCTTTTTGTAAAGCAAATTCTCTTTCTTGTAATTCAGAATAACCAGCCATTCCTCTCTCTTTATAGGCTTTTGACAATTCAAACATACTTGTATTTAAAGCATGGAAGCCTGCTAAAGTGATAAATTGGAATTTATATCCCATTGCTGCTAAATCTTCTCTAAACGTTTCCATTTCTGCAATGGTTAATTTTGCGGCCCAGTTGAATGAAGGCGAACAATTGTAGGCTAACATTTTTCCTGGATATTTGGCATGAATGGCATCTGCAAATTGTTTTGCATATTTTAAGTCTGGATTACTGGTTTCCATCCAAATTAAATCAGCATAAGGTGCATAGCTTAATCCTCGATCGATTCCTTGTTCAATTCCAGATTTTACATGGAAGAAACCTTCACTTGTTTTTTCGCCTGTAATGAATTTAGCATCTCTAGGGTCAATGTCACTTGTTAGTAAGTTTGCTGCATCAGCATCGGTACGAGCAATAATTAAAGTTGGAGTTCCCATAACGTCTGTCGCTAATCGTGCAGCAATTAATTTGTTAATTGCTTCTTGTGTTGGGACTAATACTTTTCCTCCCAAGTGACCACATTTTTTTGCAGAACTTAATTGGTCTTCAAAATGAACTCCAGAAGCACCTGCTTCAATCATTGATTTCATTAATTCAAAAGCATTTAAATTACCACCAAATCCTGCTTCCGCATCTGCTACAATCGGTACTAAATAGTCTTTTCTGTCTTTTTCAGACACTTGATTTACCACTTGAATTTGATCTGCTCGTAATAAAGCATTATTAATTCTTTTTACCACAAGAGGCACACTGTTCGCGGGATACAAAGATTGATCGGGATACATTTCTCCAGCCACATTGGCATCAGCAGCTACTTGCCAACCACTTAAATATATAGCTTCTAATCCAGCTTCAACTTCTTGAATTGCTTGGTTTCCTGTTAAAGCGCCTAGTCCTGCAACATAATCTTGAGCATTTAGTTTTTTCCAAAGTTTTTCAGCTCCCAATTTTGCTATGCTGTGTTCTATTTTGTAAGAACCTTGAAGTTTAACTACTTCTTCAGCAGTATACGGACGTTCAATTCCTTTCCATCTTTCGTTTGTTAACCAATCTGTTACTAATTCTTGAATTCTTGTTTCAATTGTTTTCATTTTGTGTTGTAATAAGTTGTGTTAAATATGTTTGTAACCTAAAATTGTTAAAAAGTCTATGAAGTTATAATTCACGACTAAAATATCTAATAGTTGTTCGGCTAGTTTGTAATGTTGTTTTTCGTGATTTTCATCACCAACTAGATTTTTAATTTTTTCATATTCTTCCATGGCAATTTTGTCATAATATTTCTCAGTTAATATTTTCCCATTATCTAGAGTTACGCCATTTCGTAGCCATTGCCATAATTGAGAGCGAGAAATTTCTGCTGTTGCTGCGTCTTCCATTAAATGATTTAAAGCTGCTGCACCTTGACCATTTAACCATGAAGCAATGTATAAAACCGAAATATTGATGTTTTTGCGAATACCTTCTTCAGTAATACTTCCTTGAGGTACTTCTAATAAATCAGCTTCAGTAATGTTTAATTCACTTCTTTTCACGTGAATTTGGTTTTTTGTCGGCATGTTTTCATTAAAAACTTTTAGTGCTACTTCAACTAAATCTGGATGTGCTACCCAAGTTCCATCATGTCCATTTTTAACTTCGCGTTCTTTGTCTGTTTTTACTTTATTGAAAGCAATTTCATTCGCTGCATTATCATTTTTAATTGGAATTTGTGCAGCCATTCCTCCAATTGCGTGAATATTTCTCTTATGACATCTTTGAATTACTAATTGGGAATAGGCGTTCATAAAAGGACTTGTCATGGTAACTTGATCTCTGTTTGGTACAATAAATTTTTCATTATTTCTAAACTTTTTGATATAAGAAAAAATATAATCCCAACGACCACAGTTTAACCCAACAATATGGTTTCTTAATTCATAAATAATTTCGTCCAATTGAAAATTAGCAGTTATGGTTTCAATAAGAACAGTCGCTTTAATTGTTCCATTTTTAATTCCTAAATATTCTTCTGTAAAGTTGAATACCTCATTCCACCATCTGGCTTCTAAATAATGTTCTAATTTTGGTAAATAGAAGTAAGGGGCTGTGTTGTTTTCTGCTAAAGTCTTGTGATTATGAAAAGCATACAAGCCAAAATCTACTAATGAGCCTGAAATTTCTTCATTATTGATTAAGATATGTTTTTCGTTTAAATGAATCCCTCTTGGTCTTACTAATAAAACAGTAGTTTCATTTTTTAATTTATATTCTTTATTTTTCTTTTTGTCAAATAAGTAGATTGTTTTGGCAACAGCATCTTTTAAATTTTGTTGACCATTCATTAGATTGTTCCAAGTTGGAGAAGTACTATCTTCAAAATCAGCCATAAATGTTTTAGCTCCAGAATTTAAGGCGTTAATTACCATTTTTCGATCAACAGGGCCTGTAATTTCGACTCTTCTATCTAGTAAGTCTTCTGGTGTTGATGCAGCAATCCATTCGCTTTCTCTAATTTTTTTTGTTTCTATTGGAAAGTTTGGTAGTTCGCCTTCATCAAATTTTTGTTGTTGCTCTTTTCTTTTTTCAAGAAGTGCTATTCTTTTTTTATTGAATTTTTCATGAAGTTCTATTAAAAAAAACATAGCATTTTCGGTTAGAATATCTGGGAACGATTCTTTTGATTCAATTTTAAATTGAAGTCTTTTTTCTTTTGTTTCTATTTGATTTTCCATGATTTAATTGTTTTGATAAGGCAATATTATAAAAAAGTTTTTTACAAAACAAGCGAACGTACGCTAAAATTATAAAAAATTATTTTTTTACTATTTTGAATATTAGCGTATATTTGAAATTATGAATTTAGAAAGAGATTATATTAAGCTGATTTTTGGGTTGAAACTGAAACAGGCAAGAACAAATAGAAACCTATCTTTGTTTGGTTTGGCAAAAATTACTGGTTTGTCAAAATCATATTTGAATGAAATTGAAAAAGGGAAAAAATATCCTAAAACGGATAAAATTATTTTATTGTCTGAAAAATTAGAAGTGCCTTATGATAATATGGTGTCTTTGAAATTGGATAATAATTTGGCTCCAATAGGAGAAATATTAAAATCTGGAATTTTAAAAGAAATACCTTTAGAGTTGTTTGGTATTCAGGAAGATGATTTGATTGATATTATTGCAAATGCTCCTGCAAAAGTAAATGCTTTTATTAGTACAATTATTGAAATTGCTCAGCATTACAATTTGTCAAGAGAAAGTTTCTTTTTGGCTTCATTACGATCTTATCAAGAAGCGCAAAATAATTATTTTGAAGATTTAGAGCAGAAAGTAGAACATTTCGCAAAGGCATTTCATGTTGATCTTGATTTGCAAATCTCATTGGATGAATTAAAAGCTATTTTAGTTGAAGAATATAATTATAAGATTATAGAATTAGTATTTTCAGAGCATGAAGAATTAGGAGATTTGCGCTCTATCTTTGTTCTAAAGAGTAAAACATTGCTTATTTCTACTGATGTAGATGAGTTTCAGAAAGCATTTATATTTGCAAAAGAAATTGCTTATAATTATTTAGAAATAAAGGAACGATTGTATACTTTTAGTTGGATTAAATTTGATAATTTCGATCAGGTATTGAATAATTTTTATGCTTCTTATTTTGCTGGTGCGTTGCTTTTGCCAAAGAAAAAGTTAATTGATAATTTGAATTTATTTGTTTCTAGAGAAGCTCCAAAGCCACAAGAATTTGTTCAATTAATATCCGATTTTAAAGTGTCTCCAGAAACATTTTATCAGCGTTTAACTAATATTTTGCCAAAAGATTTTCAATTGAAGAATTTATTTTTTCTTAGAATGTCTCACAAGGTAGGAAGTGGTAATTATAAAATTAAAAAAGAATTACATATCACAAATCAGCAAGAACCTCATGCAAATGAAATGAATGAGCATTATTGTAGACGTTGGGTTTCTGTTAAAACAATAATAGAGTCAATAAAACAGAATAAAAATCATTTTTTTGATGCTCAAATTTCTCGTTATGAAAATAGTAATAATGAATATTTAGTTTTTTCTTCGGCAACACCAGATCCGTTTAAAAAGGATCATATAAGAAGTATTTCTGTTGGAATTTTAATAACACCAACATTGAAAAAGAAATTTAAATTTATTGATAATGAATCGATAATTAAACAAGTAGTAGGTGTTACTTGTGAAACTTGTGCTGTTAAAAATTGCTTAGAAAGAGCTGCTGCTCCAATTCAATTAGAGCGAAAAAGGCGTAATGAAAATACAGATTTAATAGTAAATAGTTATATGCAAAAATATAGTTAATAATCTTTTTGATTTCGAATTTAAAATTACAATATAATTAGAATGTTGGCGTTAACCTTAGATAGAACTTTTGTAAATTTGATAAAAAAGAAAAATGAATTGGAAAGTTTTTTTAGGTGTTTTTTTAATGATATTCGTTCTGATTTCGTGTAGTGATCGAGATGATAGTTTGGTCAATAAAGAACCACAATTAATTGTGAAATTTAAATTTGATAAATCTCAAGCCAGATTGAATAACTTAGGACAGCCTTCTGTTGTTTCTACAGGGAACGCATCTCAATCTCCAAAGTTTAATTTTATTAGTGCTCATTATTTTGAGTTAGCCCAAAACGCATATACTCAGTTGGGAGATGGATTGGTTTTGTATCATGGTTCTGAAACAATTGATGGAGGTGATTTAGCAATAGATTTTTCTAGAGCAAAAATTGTGTCAGAAGGAGAGCCTTTTTTGTCAATACCATTAAGTCAAATAAATCAAGGAAATTACGAATATGTGAGAGTTTCTCTGTCTTATCAAAACTATGAAGTGTCTGTTTTTAATAATGGAATTGATTATTTAGGAACATTAGAAAGCTTTGTTGGATTTAATACTTATATTACTTCACATAGTATTGGGAATAATGTTTTTAATGTTAATGGTAATCGCCTTCAAGGATATTGGGCTTTCGCATTGAATAATGCTCCATATGCAACTTCTGGACAAGCTCCACAAGGAAGTACAACTGTTCCAAACCCTATTGCGTCTACATCGGCAATTCAACCAGGATCATGCGTGGTGACTGGTAAATTTGTAGAGAATTTAGTTGTAAATGGAAATGAAACAGACGATATTGTAGTAACATTATCTCTTTCTGTGAATAATAGTTTTGAGTGGGAAGAAGTTAATTTTGATGGGAAATATGAGCCATCAATAGGTGAAAATATTGTTGATATGGGTTTAAGAGGCTTGATTCCTAGCTATGTAAAGTGATTTTATACTTGGTTTAAGGATAAGGTTTGAAAAGGTATATTTTAAATTCATTATAAATAACAACTAAAAGGTTGTAGTTAAAATTAATATGCAGTATTTTTGTTTGATTTTAAAAACTAGAATAATCAAATAAAATTATGGCAAAATCAGCACTTCTAAAGTCATCTATTGCTAAAAAATACTGGATGGCTCTTACAGGTTTATTTTTATGCTTGTTTTTAGCTGGTCACTTAGCTGGAAATCTTCAGTTATTAGTACCAAATAATGCTTTGAATTTTAATCAGTATGCATTGTTTATGACCACTAATCCTGCAGTAAAATTACTTTCTTATTTAACTTACATTTCTATTATTTTTCATGCAATTGACGGTATTTTGTTGGCTTTTCAAAATAAAGCAGCAAGACCGATTAATTATGCAAAAACGAGTCCTTCGGCAAACAGTAGTTTTGCATCTCGTAATATGGCAGTTTTGGGAACTATCATTTTAGTTTTCATTGTAACACATATGGTGAATTTTTGGGCTAAAATGCATTTTGACAAAAATATTCCATTAGCATCAAAAGAAGTTGTTAGTCAAATGGGAAAAACAAAAATGGCTATTGGAGTTTTAGGTTCTCAGAATCCATTTTTTCCTCTAGATTCTTTAGGGAAACTAGATAAAAATATTCTGGAAAGTAATAAATTACAAGTACTAGATGTTACTAAAGTAATAGCAGTTGAAAATAATAATGATGTTGTTTTTGAAGGATATAAAGACTTGTATAAAATTACGTATGACTTTTTTAGAGATGCAAAATATGGCTTATTATTTACAATTGGTTATGTTTTAGCTATGTTAGCATTAGGATTCCACTTATGGCATGGTTTTCAAAGTGCATTCCAATCGTTGGGTATAAATAATAAGTTTACACCAACAATCAAATTTATTGGAAGAGCTTTTGCAGTAATCGTACCTTTATTATTTGCGATTATTCCTTTATATATACACTTTACTAAATAATCAACATCAGATACAATATGAAGTTAGATTCTAAAATACCAGAAGGGCCATTGGCAAAAAAATGGACCGATTATAAAGATCATTTAAAATTAGTTGCTCCAAACAACCGTCCAAAAATTGACATTATCGTTGTTGGTACAGGTTTGGCAGGTGCTTCAGCAGCAGCTTCTCTTGGAGAAATGGGATATAATGTAAAAGCGTTTTGTTTTCAAGATTCTCCTCGTCGTGCGCATTCAATTGCAGCGCAAGGAGGTATCAATGCAGCAAAAAATTACCAAAATGACGGAGATTCTATCTACCGTTTGTTTTACGATACCATTAAAGGAGGTGACTACCGTGCACGTGAAGCAAACGTTCATCGTTTAGCAGAGGTTTCAGGTAATATTATCGACCAATGTGTAGCTCAAGGAGTTCCTTTTGCTCGTGAGTATGGTGGAATGTTAGATAATCGTTCTTTTGGTGGAGTACAGGTACAACGTACTTTTTATGCTGCTGGACAAACAGGACAACAATTATTATTAGGGGCATATTCAGCTTTATCAAGACAAATCGGATTAGGACGTGTTAAAATGTTCAACCGTCATGAAATGTTAGACTTGGTTAAAATTGATGGAAAAGCACGTGGAATTATTGCTCGTAACTTGGTTACTGGTGAAGTTGAAAGACATTCTGCCCATGCAGTTGTAATCGCTTCTGGAGGTTACGGAAATGTTTATTTCCTTTCTACAAATGCAATGGGAAGTAATGTAACAGCTTCTTGGAAAATTCACAAACAAGGTGCTGCTTTTGCAAATCCATGTTACGTACAAATTCACCCAACTTGTATTCCGGTTCATGGAACAAATCAATCGAAGTTAACGTTAATGTCAGAATCATTACGTAACTCGGGTCGTATTTGGGTACCAAAGAAAAAAGAAGATGCTGAAGCAATTCGTGCAGGTAAATTAAAACCAACGCAAATTGCAGAAGAAGATAGAGATTATTACTTAGAAAGAAGATATCCAGCATTCGGTAACTTAGTACCTCGTGACGTTGCATCTCGTGCAGCTAAAGAGCGTTGTGATGCAGGTTATGGAATTGAAGCAAACGATACTAACGAAGGTGTTTACTTAGATTTCTCTTCTGAAGTGAAGAGTAAAGGTAAAGAGGTAGCGTATGCTCAAGGGAATCACAATCCTTCGGAAGAAGAAATTATTACTTTAGGAAAAAAATGGTTGGAAGAAAAGTATGGTAACCTATTCGAAATGTATGAAAAAATTACTGACGAAAATCCATATGAAACACCAATGAAAATTTATCCAGCAGTTCACTATACAATGGGTGGAGTTTGGGTTGATTATAACTTACAATCATCAATACCTGGATGTTTCGTAGCAGGTGAAGCAAATTTCTCTGATCACGGTGCTAACCGTTTAGGAGCTTCTGCTTTAATGCAAGGTTTAGCGGATGGTTATTTCGTATTGCCTTATACTGTTTCTAACTATTTAGCTGATGAAATACGTACGGGTAAAATTTCTACTGATGCACCAGAATTTGCTGAAGCGGAGAAGAATGTAAGAGATTCTATCAATATGTTCTTAAATAACAACGGAACAAAATCGGTTGACCATTTCCATAAAAAATTAGGACACGTAATGTGGAATAAAGTGGGTATGGCGCGTAACGAACAAGGATTAAAAGAAGCAATTGAAGAAATCGGAAAAATCCGTGAAGAATTCTATAAAGAGGTTTACGTTCCGGGTAGTGCAGATGAAATGAACCCAGAATTAGAAAAAGCACTTCGTGTAGCAGATTTCCTTGAACTAGGACAATTAATGGCTATGGATGCTTTACAACGTAAAGAATCTTGTGGAGGTCACTTTAGAGAAGAGTATCAAGATGCTGAAGGAGAAACTCTTCGTGATGATGTTAACATGGCATTCGTAGGCGCTTGGGAATATAAAGGGCAAGATACTACTAAAGCCGAACTTCACAAAGAAGATTTGAAATACGAGTTCATTAAAATTGCAGCTAGAAACTATAAATAAGAGATTATGAGTACAGCAAAAAATATCAATATAACCTTAAAAATTTGGCGTCAGAAAAATGCTAAAACTAAAGGTGGTATAGAAACGTATAAGTTAGATAATGTTTCTACAGCAAGTTCGTTTTTGGAAATGTTGGACCAATTAAACGAACAATTAGTAAGCGAAAGAAAAGAACCTGTTGCTTTTGATCACGATTGTCGTGAAGGAATTTGCGGTATGTGTTCATTGTATATTAATGGTAGAGCACACGGACCAGAAACAGGAACAACAACATGTCAGTTGCACATGCGTAAGTTTAACGATGGTGATACTATCTACATTGAACCATGGAGAAGTAAAGCTTTCCCTGTAATCAAGGATTTAGTGGTTGATCGTACTTCTTTTGATAGAATTCAGCAAGCAGGTGGTTTCGTGTCGGTTAATACTTCAGGAAATACAATTGATGCTAATTCAATTCCTGTCCCTAAAGCAGATGCAGATAAAGCTTTTGAAGCAGCAGCTTGTATTGGTTGTGGGGCTTGTGTTGCATCTTGTAAAAATGGTTCTGCAATGTTGTTTGTTGGAGCTAAAGTTTCACAATATGCATTATTACCGCAAGGAAAAGTAGAGGCAACACAACGTGTATTAAACATGGTACGCCAAATGGATGAAGAAGGGTTCGGTAATTGTACAAATACTGGTGCTTGTGAAATAGAATGTCCAAAAGGTATTTCTTTAGAGAACATTGCTCGTATGAATAGAGAATATTTGAAAGCAAGTATTATCTAAATTGGGATAGAATATAAATTTTTAAAAACGCATTCATTTAATGAATGCGTTTTTTTATTAGAAAAGTATTTAGGGATTCTTGTAGTAATTTTCTAATATAGTATCTGTGTTCTTTACGACAATATCTACATCTTTTTTTGTAAAAATAATAGGAGGTTTTGTCTTTAAAACATTATCAGCAGGACCATCTGTGCTAATTAAAATATTTTTTTCTCTTAATTGATTTTTAATGTATTGTGCTAACTTTGTATCGGGTTCTTTTGTGTCATCTTTAACAATGTCGAAACCTAGAAATAATCCTGAACCTCGAATATTACCTATGCAAGGATATTTTTCTTTGAGATTAGCAAACCTTTCTTTGTAATAATCTCCAACTTTTTTTGCGTTTTCTTGTAAATTTTCTTCTTCAATTACTTCTAAAACAGCTAGTCCTATTGCACATGAAACGGGATTTCCTCCAAAAGATGTGAAAAATTCTACACCAGTATTAAAAGAAGATGCTATTTCTTCCGTACAAATTACTGCTGCCATTGGATGTCCATTACCTATTGGTTTGCCAATTACAACCATGTCAGGGATAACTCCTTGTGCTTCAAAACCCCAAAAGTGTTCGCCGAGTCTTCCAAATCCTGTTTGTACTTCATCACTAATACAAATACCGCCTTGTGCTCTAATGGCCTCGTAAACGGGCTTTAAATATCCTTTTGCTAATGGAATTTGACCAGCACACCCAACTATTGGTTCAGCAATGAATGCTGCAATTTTATTAGTACTGGCTTTTATGTCGTTTATAGTGTTTTCAGCATATAGTTTGCCAGCTGTACCATCATTTTGTGTATATCGGCCTCTATAAGTATCAGGAATTTCTGTTTTTATAATATATTCTTTTTGACCTTGTCCTTTTGGATTACTAAATTTATAATCGCTAATGTCAATTCCTATTTGAGTATGGCCATGATATCCATGTTCTATAACCATTACATTTGAATTGGATGTATGTTTTTTAGCCATTCTAATAGCTAAATCGTTTGCTTCGCTACCAGAATTGACAAAAAATACTTTATTAAGTGTAGCTGGAAATTTTGATAATAATTTTTCAGCATAAGTATTTAAAATATCGTATAAATATCGAGTATTGGTATTTAATTTTGACATTTGAATTTGACCTGCTTTTACTACTTTTGGGTGTGAATGACCAACATGAGGGATATTGTTATATGCATCTAAAAATGTGTTTCCGTATGCATCATACATATATTGAAATGCTGCTCGTTCCACATAAATAGGATTGTTGTAACTAATGGATAAAATTTTTGCTAAATGTTCATGACGTTTTTCTTTTATTTTTTCTGCCTCTAAAGGTTTTTTTATCTCAAAACCTAATGATTCTTTAAATGCATTAGTTATAAAAATTGGATTTGTAGCAATTAAATAGTGAAGCATTTTCCATGCTTTTTCTTCACTTATTAGTGTGTGGGTGTTCTTTGGATTTACATTTCTTGCATGTGCAGAATTACATACACTAATTACTAATCTTGCGGCTATGATGTAATATAAAACGTCAATTTCAATTTCTAATAATGGATGTTTTTCATGATACGATTTCGTGATTATTAAAGCATCTGTTAAATAATTTTCTTTGTTATAAGTTGCATATATAATTGCAATAGCTAATTCATTTATCTGAAAAGAATAAGATAAATCTCCAAAATCAATTAGCCCAGATATCTTATTGTTTTTTACTAAAATGTTCCATTCATTGATGTCATTATGAATAATTGCTTTTCTCAATTCTTCTTTTTTCGGAAGTACTATTTCGTCAAATTGATTAAAAAAATATTCTGCTATTCGTCTGTTTTCAGGATCATTAATATTAACTAAATATTTTTTGTTTAAGTTTAGATTTTCAATATTCCATTCCCAGTTTCTACTTTTGTAGTAATAATTTTTAAAATCTTTTAAATAAAGGTTTAACAAGCCTATTGTTGTTCCGTAAGATGTCATTAAGTCTTTATCATGACTTACTTCTGCTAAAAAATCACCTTGAATAAATGATAATAATCGGAATAATGTTTTATTGTTATTTAGAGATAAAGTTAATATTGTTTCTCCATTATTAAATTTTATTGGAATTGGAGTTTCAATATTTTTAAAATTTTGAAGATGGATTAAAGCATGATTTTCCGCTGTTATTAAATCAAGAGTGTCTTCAGTATATGGGTAAGTTTTTAGAACATATTTAGTTTCTGTAGTTTCAATCAAATAATTTGCGTTGTCATAACCACCAAGTTTAGTGATGGATTTAATTTTTGAGGGAATATAGTCTTGAATGAATGTAATCATTAGAAATGGTTTAAAACATAATTATGTAAGTAAAAATATACTTTTTAAGACTGATTTAGAACATTTTTTTCTACTTTTATCAAGTAATATTTCAATTAAAATGAGAGTAGCATTATTTCAAACCAAACTTATTTGGGAACGCCCAAAAGAAAATAGAAGTTTAATTCAAGAGTACATTAATTCATGTGATAAGGAGTACGATTTATTAGTATTGCCAGAAATGTTTACGTCTGGGTTTACTATGAATCCAGAGAGGGTTGCAGAGAAAATGGATGGAGAAACTATTGAATGGTTGAAATTAGTAGCTATAGAAAAAAACATAGCGATAACAGGTAGTTTGGTTATTGAAGAAAGTGAAAATTACTATAATCGTCTTGTTTTTGTTTTTCCAAATGGAAATATTCAGTATTATGATAAACGACATTTATTTACTTTAGCAGGAGAGGAAAAAGTATATAAAGCAGGAAAAGAAAAATTAATAGTTGAATATAAAGGATGGAAGATTTGTCCATTTATTTGTTATGATTTACGTTTTCCTGTTTTTAGTAGAAATGTTGAAAATTATGATTTATTGATTTATGTTGCAAATTGGCCTAAACCAAGAATTCAAGCATGGAACTCCCTTTTAAAAGCAAGAGCAATTGAAAATATTTCTTACTTAGTAGGAGTAAATAGAATAGGTGCTGATGATAATGAAATGGAATATGTAGGAAGCTCTCAAGTAGTTGACTATTTAGGAAATGAAAGATTAAATTGTGATGATGAGCAAGGAATATTTATTATTGAGCTTGATAAACAAGAAATGATCGAAACAAGAAATAAACTAAATTTCTTGAACGATAAAGACTCTTTTATAATTCAGTTTTAAAAGGATTGCGGTTTAACTTAGGAGAATAAAATGTTTACTCTCCTAAATCAAATTCTTGTTCTACGTCCCAATTTGCTCTAACATCTATTCCTTTTGGATAGTAGACGATTTCTTCAGCATATTTTTTATTTAGATAGTCTCCTGTGTCCCAAATATTATTTTTATTATCATCATATATGATTCTTAAAGTATAAATACTTGGTTCAATTGCATCAAAATAAATAATATTTTCGTCATTACTAATTGCAGAAGCAACTACATCTCCTTTGGCAGTTAAAACTTCTAAAATATAAGGGAATCTATTAGCATTTTTAATTATTACTTTCAAGTTTCCATAGTCTGAAAGCAGTTTTGTATTAAATGAAAAGCGTAATGAATCATTAGTGGTATTGTAAAAATCAGTAATAGCTCCTGGAAGTAGTTCTATCTGGTATTTTTGATTTTCTTCTTTTTTAAAGTCAAATAGAATTTCTTCCTCATATTCATTATAGCTATACTCAAAAGGGATTACTATAGAATCTTTATTAGTTAGTGTAATTTTGTTTTTATCAATAGAGTTTATTGGTGTTTTAGTTTTTAATGTAAACTTGTCTCTAAAGTTTAGAGTATTTTGAACTGCATTAATTTTTAATGAGTCCGTTAGTTTTAATTCTTTAACTTTAGTTTTAAAATTCTTAATATAATTGTCTTTTTTAATAGATATTTCAAGTGTGTCTAATTTTGAAACAGGAAAAAATAATTGAACAGAATCTTTTCCTTTATCTGGAAATTTCGTCATTTTAACAGGAATCTCTTCTAATCCCATTTTTGCAGTAATCTTTACATCTTTTATGTCACCTTGGTAACCCATGAAAAATTTATTATTTGATTGCTGAATAGGTTTTTCAACTTTAAACTTAGGTTTTTCCTTGAATAATTCTATTTCATATAAAGTATTGTCTACGGGAAGAGTTATGGTTTCATCTAAGAAACCAATTTTATCCGATTTTGGATCATATTTATAGTTGTTGTTTTTGTCTTTTAATGCAATTATTTTATATGTTCCTGCTTTTAAATTTTCTAATGCAAATACTTTTAAGCTATCTAAAGTATTGGTTACATATAAAGGAGTTTCTTTAAAAACCGTTGAATCTTTAAAGGTTGTAGCATCATATAATTGAATGTTGACAAAATTGTCAGGTTTTTGTTCATAAGCATCTTTTATGTTACCTAATAAAGCCAGAGAATCAATATAACTGCCAGTAGAAAAGACGTATTTAAACTGAGAATAAGGATTACCTTCATTGTTGTCAGTAATACTCTGGCCGAAATTAAAACTATAAGTAGTATTTGGTTTTAAATCTTCTAAAATCTTAACCGAAATAAATTTACTAGCGCTTCCTTGTGGAATAATTGTAGGTTGTTTTTCTAATGGAGGAGAAATAATTAATTGCTTATTAATATCTTTTACTTTAATAAGCTCATTAAAATTAATCTTGATCTCTCTTCCTGAAAAATTTGTACTAAAATTATCAGGAAAACTTGATGTGATTTTTGGAGCAATAGTATCTTTTGCACCACCATTTATAGTTCCTCTTTTTGCACAACTAGTTGTAAAAATAAATGTGCTAATAACTATAAAAAGAATTGTCAAATATGTTTTTTTCATCTTTCTAAAAAATGTCACTACAAAATAACAACTATATTTAGTGTAAACATAATTTTTTTATTTTTATTATGATTGTGTGTAAGCCATTGTTATAACACTCACTTTCGCATTTGGTATTTTTAATAAAGCTTTTACACACGATTCTATTGTTGCTCCAGTTGTTATTACATCATCAACAAGTAAAAAATGCTTTCCATGAAATGTTTCATCAAATATAACGTCAAAAAATGATTCGGTATTTTCAAATCTTTCATTTTTATTTTTCCTTGTTTGTGTTTTTGAATTGTTTTTTCGAAATAATATTTCTGAATTATAGGAGATTTGTAATGCTTTAGATAATGTTAAACAAAATGTTTCGACTTGATTATAACCTCGTTTCTTTATTTTTTTAGGATGTAATGGAACGGGAATTATAAGGTCGAACTTATACTTGTTATCTATGTCTTTTAAATCTAAAGCATAATTCTCTGCCAAATAGGTGCCAATTTCTTGTTTTCCTTTGTATTTTAATTGATGAATTAGCCTTTGTACAATTCCGTTGTTTTGGAAATAAAGCATTGAAGAAGCAAATTGAATATCAATTATTCCATAAAATTTACCTTTGACATGATTCATTTCAAGTAAATGGTGGTTTGTGTAAGGTAGGTTATGTATACAAGTTGCACATAACATTTTTTCATTATTTAGTAAAAGTGAATTACATCCATAACAAAGTGTCGGAAATAATAATTTTAACAGGTTTTTAAGCATTATGACGATTATAAGTTAGGAAAACATTCAAATTTATTTAATTTATATAAAAATATTGTGAATGGCAACTAACAAAACTAATTTTATAAGAATTTCCTTCGCTTTTTTGGCTGTTTTATTAGCATTATCATTTTTAGGATACTATCATTTTTATTCAGAATATAATATTGTTCTTAAAAAATCTCAAGCAGAAAATAAGTTGTTGCAGAATCAGTTTGATGAGATTCTAAAAAAATATGATTCATTAAGTCTTTCTATTGAAGATGAAGAAGCCCTTGAAGTTAAAGAAGCTATAAAAGATGCAATAGAAAATACGAACGATAATAGTAAAATTAATTTTAGTGACTCTAATAACAAAAGTTTAGAAGATCAGATAAATCAAATAAAAATAGATATAAATAATAATTCTGATGAAATTGTTAGAATTAATGAAAAAATACAAAAAGATAAAAAAACATTAACCCAATTAGAATCACTTAAAAGCAATGATGTAAGAATTAGGCACGATAAATTATCAGCTATAAATGTTACAGTAAGAGGAGTTAAAATTTTATCTGATTTGTATTCAAAAAAGAGAGAAAAAAAAATACAACAAATACGAGTGTGTTTCACACTTCAAGGTAATGAATTTATTAGACAAGGAAATAAAGATATTTATATTCAAGTAGTAAATCCAAAAAACCAAATCATATCTGCGGAAGATACTTCTATTATTTTTAATAATATTAAACTGGTTTATAGTGCAAAAACAGAAGCACTGTATAATCAAAAGGATGTAGATGTTTGTTCTTATGTAAACTTAGAACCAAACAAGACAATCAAAGGCAAATACATCATAAATATTTATAATTCTTTTTCAAAAATTGGTACAACAATTTTTCAATATGATTAATTGTAAATTATTCCGATAATTTCTTTTCTTTATTAAAATCCTATTTTTACTTTTGTGCTATGGCAAAACAGGAAGATATTTTTAAAAACGTAATTTCACATGCAAAAGAATACGGATTCATTTTTCCGTCTAGTGAAATTTATGATGGTTTAAGCGCAGTTTATGATTACGCTCAAAATGGTGTAGAACTAAAGAAAAACATTCGAGAATATTGGTGGAAATCAATGGTTCAAATGCATGATAATATTGTAGGAATTGATGCTTCAATATTTATGCATCCTACAACATGGAAAGCTTCTGGTCACATAGATGCTTTTAGTGATCCTTTAATTGATAATAAGGATTCTAAAAAAAGATACCGTGCAGATGTTTTAATTGAAGACTATGCTGAAAAAATTAATATAAAAGCACAAAAAGAAATTGAAAAGGCAAAAAACCGTTTTGGTGATGCATTCAATGAAGAAGAATTTGTGACTACAAATGAACGTGTTAAAGGGTATTTAGAGCAAAAAAATCAAATTTTACAGCGTTTAGCTCGTTCATTAGAAAACGATGATCTTGCAGATGTAAAGTCGCTAATTGAAGAATTAGGCATAGCTTGTCCAGATTCGGGTTCTAAAAATTGGACAGAAGTACGTCAATTTAATTTAATGTTTGCTACAAAAATTGGAGCATCTGCTGATACAGCTATGGATCTGTATTTGCGTCCTGAAACAGCTCAAGGTATTTTTGTTAACTTTTTGAATGTTCAAAAAACAGGAAGAATGAAGATTCCTTTTGGAATTGCGCAAACAGGAAAAGCATTTCGTAATGAAATTGTTGCAAGACAGTTTATTTTTAGAATGCGTGAATTTGAACAAATGGAAATGCAATTTTTTGTAAAACCAGGTGAAGAAATGAAATACTATGAGTTTTGGAAAGAAACTCGTTTAAAATGGCATCTGTCTTTAGGTTTAGGAAAAGAAAACTATCGTTTTCATGATCATGAGAAATTAGCACACTATGCAAATGCAGCAGCAGATATTGAATTTGATTTTCCTTTTGGATTTAAAGAATTAGAAGGAATTCATTCTAGAACGGATTTCGATTTGAAGGCTCATGAAGAATATTCAGGTAAGAAATTACAGTTTTTTGATAACGAGACAAATTCTAGTTACGTTCCTTATGTTGTAGAAACTTCTGTTGGTTTAGATAGAATGTTTTTAGCTGTTTTTTCAAAAGCTTTACAAGAAGAAACCTTGGAAGATGGCTCTGTGAGAACAGTTTTACGTTTGCCTTCGGTTTTAGCTCCAACTAAAGCAGCTATTTTACCATTAATTAAAAAAGATGGATTGCCAGAAGTAGCAAAAGAAATTATTGAAGAGTTAAAATGGGACTTTAATGTTTCTTATGATGAGAAAGATGCGGTAGGAAGACGTTATAGAAGGCAAGATGCATTAGGAACACCATTTTGTATTACTATAGACCATCAAACATTAGAAGATAAAACGGTTACTATTCGTCATCGTGATTCTATGCAACAAGATAGAGTTGCAATTACAGAATTAAGAGAAATTATTAATAATGAGGTTTCAATGAGAAACTGGTTAATGAAAATGTAGCAGTTTCAAAAGAAAATATAAAAAGCCCTTATTTGTAATAAATTAGGGCTTTTTTATGAGATATAAATAAATTTATTTTTCACTTAAAGAGTTCCATCCTCTTGCTTTTAATGGGATTTTTGTATTTGCTCTCGTGATTAAATGAATACCTTCTTTTTCTTCTGTTATATGTCCAATTACAGTAAAATTTGGGTTAGCTTTAATTTTGTCAAAATCATCCATTTTTATTGTAAAAAGTAATTCATAATCTTCTCCACCACTTAATGCAATGGTTGTAATGTCTATATTAAACTCTTCACAAACATTTATTAATTGTGGATCAGCAGGTATCTTGTCTTCATATAAATTACATCCTACATTGCTTTGCTTACAAATGTGTAGTATTTCAGAAGATAGACCATCAGAAACATCAATCATTGATGTAGGTTTTACTTCTAGTTTTGATAGAAGCTCTTTGATGTCTTTTCTGGCTTCTGGTTTTAATTGACGTTCAATAAGATAAGAATAGTGTTCTAGATCTGGTTGATTGTTCGGATTAACTTGAAAAACTTGTTTTTCTCTTTCTAATACCTGCAAGCCCATATAAGCAGCTCCAATATCACCCGTTACGACTAATAAATCATTTGGTTGTGCTCCATTTCTATATACAATTTCATCAAGATTAGATTCACCAATAGCTGTTATACTAATAATCAAACCTTTTTGAGAAGAAGTAGTATCTCCTCCTATAATATCTACATTATAGGTTTTTGCTGCAAGCTGAATTCCTTCATATAATTCTTCAACAGCTTCAAGAGGAAATCTGTTTGAAATTGCAATCGAAACTGTTATTTGGGTTGCAGTTGCATTCATTGCACAAATGTCAGAAATATTAACAACAACAGCTTTATAACCTAAATGTTTTAATGGCATATAAGCTAAATCAAAATGTACTCCTTCAATTAATAAATCAGTAGAAATAACTACTTTTTTGTTGTTGAAATCAAGAACAGCAGCATCATCACCTATGCTTTTTATTGTAGATTCTTGAGTTATCTGAATATTTTTTGTTAAGTGGTCAATTAAACCAAACTCACCTAGCTCGGCAATGCTTGTTTTTTTTTGATTTTTATCTTCTAACATGGATGTTTTTTTTGCAAAGATACTTTATTGAAAGTATAAGTGAGAATTTAGAAATAAGTATTATTATTTTAATTGTCTAATTCTCTTAGTTTTTCATAGATTAAATGAGATTCATATCCTTTCCTAGATAAAAAATCGACAAACTTTTTATTTTTTTTAGGTCCTTTTCTTTCTTTTATTGTTTCCCAATTTTTTTCAGCAAGTAAATGGAATTTTTCAACATAATTATTTTCATCTATTTCTTTTAAAGCTATTTCAATTAATTTATTAGAAAGGTTTCTAAATTTTAATTCATTTTTAATCCTTATTTTTCCCCAGTTTTTATAATTGAATTTACCTCTAACAAAGCTTTTGGCAAATCGTTCTTCATTAATAAAATTATTTTCTATTAAATACATAAGCACTTTTTCTTTTTCTAAGTTTGAAGCTTTTAATAAAAATAATTTTTCTTCTACTTCCTTGTAACATCGCTCTTGATAAGAGCAATAATATTCCATTTTTGTGCGAATGTCTTGTGATGTGAGCGTGTCTTTGTTTTCTTTATTCAAAGTCTTAACGATTTAGTAAAGTTAATTTTCAACAAAAATAGGTATTATTAAATATTTTTGTCTACTTTTAAAGGCTATTTTGTTATTAACCAAATCTTTAAAGCTATTAACCATGAAGCTAAGATTACTACTAATTACCCTTATTTCAGGGTACTTTGCGTGTGCGCAATCTATATTTGAAAATCCAATAACAGGAACAAACCCAAGTACTTCAAATCCTTATACAATAGGACAAACATTTGATTCTAATATTACAGTATCAGGAATTAGTAGAGGCTCAGGAATTAATGCGGCTTCAGCTAATGATAGATATAGTGCTAATAATTGGAATTCAGGTTCTTTGAATACAGCTAAATATTTTGAGTTTATATTAACTCCAAATAGTGGTTATGAAATTAACTTTATTAGTTTTGTATATATTGGTCAGGCTTCTGGAACAGGTGCAACAAATTTTGCATTTAGAAGTAGTTTGGATGGTTATACTGCTAACATAGGTTCTCCGAATGTTTCTGGTACAATTAGTCTTGCTGCAGGAACTTTTCAAAATATAGCGAGTCCAATTACTTTTAGATTTTATGGATGGGGAGCTTCTTCAGCTACGGGAACTTTTAGTATTAATGACTTTGTATTTAATGGAACAGTTGTTCCTACCTGTACACCTCCAGTAGATCCAATCGGGACTATTTCTGTTATTTCTGGGTGTGGGTCTTCAAATTTAACGTATTCTTTGCCAAGCGCAACAGCATATTGGCAAGTAACTGCAAATGGAATGGATACAAACTTTCCAACTACATCTTCTTATAATGTGTCAACATCAGGGACTTATTACGTGAGAACATTTGATGGAACTTGCTGGTCAACGAATTCCATTTCAAGTATGGTAACAGTTTCCAACCCTGTAAATATAAATACTCAACCAACAGATCAGTTTGCAACAACAGGATTAGGAGCAACTTTTAGTGTTGTGGCAAATAACGCATCATCATATCAATGGCAAGTATCAACAGATGGAGGTGGTTCATGGGTGAATGTTGGAACAAATTCAAGTAGTTACACGACACCATCTGCAACGTTAGCTATGAATGGAAATCAATATCAAGTAATTATTTCTGGGACATCACCATGTACATCAATAACATCTGATTTAGCAACATTATTTGTGACAAATGGAACAACCTTTAGACCTGGAGAGCTTATTTTTACAGGATTTGATGGTCAAATAAATGGGAGTGGAGCAAATGATGAATATTTGATAGCAACTTTAGTTGATATTGTTCCTGGTACTGTATTCTCAATTGTTAATTCTAGATATGAAGCAGGTGCTTTGGCAGGTGTTAGAACAGATAAATGGGGAGGAGGAGGAGATGATCCAAGTGAAGCACCATATGAAGTGGTTATAACATATAATGGTGCAACAAGTATTCCAGCCGGATCAGTATTGCAAATAATAACTAATAACTCGCCAATTTGGTTTGGATCTATTTCTGTGATTACAGGAACAACATCTACAAACAGAACTTCTGATTTTTCGGGTAGTATTATTGGAGGAACACCCAATATTTCAACAAGTTCGCCAGATCAAATGTATTTAATTCAAGGAAGCTTTGTTTCAGATGGGACTATAGATTTAAATGAAGCTAATTATTATTTGACTGGAAAATTATTACATGGTTTAACAAATAGAGCCGCTTGGGTTCCGTTAGCAAATGCATGTAGTGGTTCTAGTTCAACAAGCTCCTCAAATCCAAGAGAATCAAGATTGCCATCTGCGTTAACTTGTTTTAATGTGGAAAGTGTAGATTTAAACGCTGTAAGTGGTTATTATGAGAACGATAAAGAACATGGAATAGCTTCTCTTAATCAAATAATAAATGCAGTTGCAGATGTTTCTAATAATTGGACATTAGGAACAGGAAGATATACTTTAAACCCTTCTAGTAATTTAACAACAAGTGCAGGGAAAACATTTCAAATAGGGGCTAGTAATCCAGCAGGACAATGGGTTGGAGGAATAGATACAAATTGGTTTAATTGTGCAAATTGGGAAGGATTAGCTGTTCCAGATTCAAATACGGATGTAATTATTGATGCTTCAGCTTTAAATGTTGCGCAAATAGATTATTTATCAACATACTCAGATGATTATAATGATTTAGCAGTTAGTAAAAACATTAGTATATTAGGAAGTAAATTGGAGATTTTAGGAAATAGTAATAATGAACTTGAGGTTTTTGGAGACCTATTGATAGATTCTTCAGGAATTTTAGATATGGATGATTCTAATAGTGCAACAATTGATGGACAAATTTATTTAAACGGTAATTGGACAAATAATAGAGATGAGTCTGCATTTGAAGAAGGAAATGGAACTGTCCATTTTAAAGGAAGTAACACACAAATTATAAATTCTGTTCTTCCTGAAGGAACGGAAATTTTTAATCATGTAGTTATTGATAATGATTTTACAACAGCATTATCAAATAATTTAATATCTAAAGGAAATTTAATAGTGACTCCTTCTCATAACCTAGTTGTTTCTACACAAGATTACGTCCAAATTGAGAATGATTTAACGGTTAATGGAGCATTAAATGTTTTAAATAACGGATCATTAATTCAAGTTAATGATTTAGGAATTAATACTGGAAATATTTCTTATGAAAGATCTGCTTTAATGCGAAAAATGGATTATGTCTATTGGTCTTCACCTGTTAGTAATTTTAATGTAAACAATATCTCTATTACAACACCTACAAGCTTGATTTTTAATTGGAATCCTACCATAGCAAATTCAAATTCAGGAATAGGAAATTGGATTAATGCTTCTGGTAATACAATGTCTGCTGGATTAGGTTACATTGTAAGAGGGCCAATAGCATTTACAAATTCATTTCAAACATTTACTGCTACATTTAATAATGGAATACCACATAATGGTGTTATTAATGTTCCTGTATCTAGAGGAACTTATACTGGAACAGATTATTTAGGAATAAATGGAATGACAATTACTAAATTTGATGATAATTTAAATTTAATAGGAAACCCTTATCCGTCTTCGATTAATGCTCTCGATTTTCTTAATTTGAATGCAAATATTGAAGGAGCAGTTAGAATTTGGACACACGGAACACTTCCTTCTTCCTCTATTCCTGATCCATTTTATGGTGATTTTGGTTCTAATTACACAATTAACGATTATATCGTACATAATGGTCTAGGAACAATAAGTGGTCCAGGTGGATTTAATGGTTTAATTGCTGGAGCTCAAAGCTTTTTTGTTATTATGAATGATGGAGCAGCGACAACAGAGAATGTTGTTTTTAATAATTCATTGAGAAGCAGAACGTATGATAATAGTCAGTTTTTTAAAACAAGTAATCATGAAAAATTACTAAATAGAAGTGAAGCTGAAAACGAAAAGCATCGTATTTGGTTAGATTTGATAGATGCAGATAATGAATCTGTAAGAACTTTAGTTGGATATGTTTCTGGTGCTACAATTTTAAAAGACAGAATGTTTGATGCTATTGCAATAGAATCAACTACTGCAACAATTTATTCTCTTATTAATCAAGATAGAATGTGTATTCAAGGTAGAGGATTGCCATTTGAAGACGAAGACAGAGTTCCTTTAGGAGTTAAAATTATTAAAGCAGGAACAAATGCTATTGCAATACACGCAATCGATGGTCTTTTTGATAATCAAGACATTTTTTTAGAGGATTTATATTTAAATGTTACTCATGACCTGAAGAGTTCTCCTTATAGTTTTCATTCAACATTAGGGAATTTTAATGATAGATTTATTTTAAAATATAAGCAGAATAATCTATCCAATGATAATTTTGATATTGATGAAAACGAAATAATTGTTATATCAGAAGAGGATATACAGATAAAATCACTTAAGGATAAAATAGACTCTGTTGTTATATATGATGTGCTTGGAAGGAAAGTATATGATAATAAAAATGTAAACAATGAAATTTTAATCATTGATAGTCTAATGAAAAATCATGTTACACTTATTATTCAAGTAAAAATTAACAATAATAATTCGCAAGTAATAAAGAAAATTATTCATTAAAAAGAAGAGATATAAGAACAAAATAATCTTTTTTAAAAGGAGTTGTTATTAATAACAACTCCTTTTTTTTGTGACTATAATATTTTGTAACTTTGAGTCGCAATCTAAAAAAGTATAATGGAAAATATAAAAAAATACGTTCAAGATAATAAAGAACGATTCATAAATGAATTAATTGAATTATTAAAGATACCATCTGTAAGTGCTGATAGTGCTTATGCGCATGATGTAATAATGACAGCAGAAGCAGTAAAAGCTAGTTTAGAAAAAGCAGGATGTGATTTTGTTGAATTATGTGAAACACCAGGCTATCCAATTGTTTATGGAGAAAAAATCATAGATAAGAGTTTGCCAACGGTTTTGGTTTATGGACATTATGATGTGCAACCAGCAGATCCGATTAATTTATGGACCTCTCCTCCTTTTGAGCCTGTTATTAAAACAACGGATATTCATCCAGAAGGAGCAATTTTTGCTCGTGGAGCATGTGATGATAAAGGACAAATGTATATGCATGTAAAGGCTTTTGAATATATGATTGCTTCAAATACATTGCCATGTAATGTGAAATTCATGATTGAAGGAGAGGAAGAAGTTGGGTCTAAAAGTCTAGGATGGTTTGTAGAGCGTAATCAAGAAAAATTAGCTAATGATGTTATTCTAATTTCAGATACAGGAATGATTTCAAATACTCAACCATCTATTACAACAGGGTTGAGAGGCTTGAGTTATGTTGAGGTTGAAGTTACAGGGCCAAATCGCGATTTACATTCAGGTTTGTATGGAGGAGCAGTTGCAAATCCAATTAATATATTAACAAAGATGATTGCTTCTCTTCATGATGAGAATAATCATATTACAATTCCTGGTTTTTATGATAATGTAGAAGAACTTTCTTTAGAAGAAAGAGCAGAAATGGCAAAAGCTCCATTTTCATTGGAAGATTATAAAAAAGCTTTAGATATTGATGATATTTATGGTGAAGCAGGATATGTTACAAATGAAAGAAATTCTATTAGGCCTACATTAGATGTAAATGGAATTTGGGGAGGTTATACTGGAGAAGGAGCTAAAACCGTTATTGCAAGTAAGGCTTTTGCAAAAATATCAATGCGTTTAGTGCCTAATCAAGATTGGGAAGAAATAACAGCATTATTTAAAAAACATTTTGAAAGTATTGCTCCAAAATCAGTTAAAGTAGTTGTAAAACCACATCATGGAGGTCAAGGATATGTTACTCCAATAGATAGTGTTGGTTATAGAGCTGCAAATAAAGCCTATACAGAAACTTTTGGTGTTCCAGCAATTCCTGTACGTTCAGGAGGAAGTATTCCTATTGTAGCTTTATTTGAAAAAGAATTAAAAAGTAAAACAATATTAATGGGATTTGGTTTGGATAGTGATGCTATTCATTCGCCAAATGAACATTTCGGTGTTTTTAATTACTTAAAAGGAATTGAAACAATTCCACTATTTTATAAGTATTTTACTGAAATGAGTAAATAATAATAGAAAGCCATTCTCATTGAATGGCTTTTTTTATAATTTTTTATTTGTTTCTCTTATCGCTTTCTCATTTTTATAATCAATCCAGTCTTGTCCTTTTCTTTTTCTCATAAAATTATCATAATGACGCATAATGAAAAAATTATAAAAAGCTTTCGCTAGATGTAGAGGCTTTTTAGGGAAAGATCTTAAGCTCATTGAAAATCCGGGAGTAACATATTTCATATAATGCCAATATCCTTCAGGCATATATAACATGTCTCCATGATTTAAATTACAAATAAACCCTTTTGCTTTTTTTAGAGCAGGAAATTTTTCAAAATCTGGATTTTCGAAATCGATATCTTCTCTTGATATTAAAGAGTAAGGTACTTTGTAAAGGTTTGGTGTTTGGTCTGGAGAAAATAAAATGCATTGTTTTTTTCCATGAAAATGGAAATGCAAAATGTTTGAGTAATCAATGTCAAAGTGCATGAAAACTTTTGAGTTTTCACCTCCGAAAAACAACATGGGTAACTGTTTTACTAGTTTTAACCCGATTTTTGGCCATTTAAAATCATTTTGAAGAGAAGGAGCTTCTTTCATTAGATTGTATAGAAAAATTCTATAATTAGTAGGTTTGGTTTGTAGTAAATCAATATAATCGCTCATTTTCATTTTTGAATGAGCTTCATTGAAACCATCTTTATGTGTAACAGGTCTATCATCATAAAGAGGAACAATTTTGTTTCCTGCTATTTTTTTAATATAATTTAGATCCCATTTTGAATAAGCTGGCCAATCTTCCGTAATCTTTTCAATAACTACAGGTTTTTGAGGCTTGACATAATTGGTGTAAAAATCTTCTTTTGAGATAGTTCTTACACGTTCAATTTCTGTTAGTTGTAATTTTGACATATAAAAAAAGCTCTAAGTTTCCTTAGAGCAAATTTATTTAAATGTTATCGTAATTTTAAAAAATTAAGAAAACTTTATTTTCTTTTAGTCGAAGCTTCTAAATTTCGTTCTATAACATGTCCTGGTCTAGACCATTTTGGTTTTTCACCTAAAGTTTGATATTGAGAGTTTTCAGCTTCAATAGTTTCAGGTTGCATCTTCTTAATAAATGGTTTTTGAGGTTGTAATCCTAATAAATCAAACATCTTCATGTCTTCATTTACATCAGGATTTGGAGTGGTAAGTAGTTTGTCTCCAGCAAAAATAGAATTGGCACCAGCAAAAAAGCACATAGCTTGTCCTTCACGACTCATTTCTGTTCTTCCAGCGGAAAGTCTAACTTGAGTTTCTGGCATAACAATACGTGTTGTTGCAACCATTCTAACCATATCCCAAATTTCTACAGGTTTTTCATTTTCCATAGGAGTTCCTTCAACAGCAACTAAAGCATTAATTGGAACAGATTCAGGTTGTGGATTTAATGAAGCTAAAGCAACAAGCATTCCTGCTCTATCTTCTACGCTTTCTCCCATTCCTATAATTCCACCGCTACATACTGTTACATTTGTTTTTCTTACATTGTCAATGGTTTGTAAACGATCTTCGTATCCTCTTGTAGATATAACTTCTTTATAATATTCTTCAGACGAATCTAAATTGTGATTATATGCATATAAACCAGCTTCTGCTAAACGTTTTGCTTGATTTTCAGTAATCATACCTAGTGTACAACATACTTCCATATCAAGTTTGTTAATGGTTCTTACCATTTCTAATACTTGGTCAAACTCTGGTCCGTCTTTTACGTTTCTCCATGCAGCACCCA